>CAIPQY010000091.1 GCA_903867275.1 uncultured bacterium
AGCGATCAGGCCGAGATCGATCGTCTGCGCGATCGACAGCTGGACGCGGTCACCGGCGCGAGGCAGCGCCTGCTGATCCGCTGCATGGTGGCGATCAGCCTGACGCTGGTGGTGCTGGGCGAGGTGCTGTCGATCGTGCGGCACGAGCCGCCTCGTACGGAGCATGGCATTCTGGAGACGCTGCGCGACCTGCCGCGCGGTGATGCACTGATGCTGCTCGGCGTGCTGGTGGGCATCGCCACGCCCATCGCGCGCGCGCTGCTGCTGGCCCGCTGGTTCGCGCGTCGCGGCGAACGCGCCATGGTGATCATCAGCGTGGTGCTGGTGGCGATCATCCTGAGCGGCCTGCTGCTGCGGCACTAGCCGCTCGCATCAGCGGGCGTTGGCTTCGGCGCGGAGTTCGCGCAGCACCGTCACCTTGATCTCGCCCGGGAAGGTCATCTCGGCCTCCACGCGCTTGGCCACTTCCTGCGCGATGGCGAAGCAGCGCGCATCGTCGGCCTTGTTGGCATCCACGATCACGCGCACCTCGCGGCCGGCCTGGATGGCGAACGCCTCCTGCACACCGGGCTGCTCCATGGCGATCGACTCCAGCTGCTCGAGCCGCTTGATGTAGTGCTCCATGCTTTCGCGCCGCGCGCCGGGGCGTGCGCCGCTCACCGCGTCGGCCGAGGTGACGATGGGCGTGAAGGGCGTGGTGCAGGGAATGTCGCCGTGATGACCGCCGATCGCGTTCAGCACCGCCTCGCTGGTTTCACCGTGTCGCTTGGCGAAGTCCATGCCGATCGCGGGGTGGCCGCCCTCCACCTCGTGGTCCATGGCCTTGCCGATGTCGTGCAGGAAGCCCGCGCGACGCGCGGTGGCGGCATCCAGGCCAAGCTGGCTCGCGATCAGCTGGCACAGGAACGCCACCTCGATCGAGTGTCGCAGCACGTTCTGCCCGTAGCTGGTGCGGAAGTGCAGGCGACCCATCATCTCGATCACCTTCGGGTGCAGGCCGCGCACATCGGCCTCCATGGCCGCGTCCTGACCCGCCTTGATCATGCGCTCGTGCACGTCGCGGCGGCACTGCTCCACCACCTCCTCGATGCGCGTGGGATGGATGCGCCCGTCGTTCACCAGCTTCTGCAGCGCCTCCGCGGCCACGGCCTGACGCACGCGATCGAAGCAGCTGACCGAGATCACGCCCGGCGTGTCGTCGATCAGCACGTCCACGCCGGTCACCTTCTCGAAGTGGCGGATGTTGCGGCCCTCGCGGCCGATCACGCGGCCCTTCAGATCCTCGCTGGGCACCTTCACGCTGCGCACCGTGCTGTCGCTGCTGGTCTCGCCCGCGTAGCGCTGGATGGCCATCAGCACGATCTCGCGTGCCTGTTCGCGCGACCTGGCTTCCGCGTCGTGCAGCACCTTCTGCGTCAGCAGCGCGGCGTCGCGCTCGGCGTGCATGCGCACCTCGGCCATCAGCACCTCGCGCGCCTGCTCGGGGGTGAGGCCGCTGATCTGGCTCAGGCGATCCTGGATGGCCACGCGCTCGCGGGCCAGCGACTCGCGCACTTCGGCGTGCTGCCGCTCGCCCGCCTGCAGCGCCTTCTCGCGCTCGTCCATGCGGCGCTCGCGCTGGTCGAGCTGCTCCAGCTTGCGATCGAGGGTTTCCTCGCGGCGGGCGGCGCGCGCCTGCGATTCCTGGATCTCGGCCAGCGCCTTGTTCACCTTGGCGTCCACCTCGGCGCGGCGCTCGGCGATGCGGCGCTCGGCCTCCAGCTCGATGGTCTTGGCCTTCGACTCGGCGTCGGCGATGGAGCGGTCGATCAGCCGCAGGCCCTCGCGGCGCATGCGCGAAGCCTGAAACAGCGCGAAGCCGAACACCGCGGCCGCGACGGCCAGCAGCACATAGGTGATCGGTGCAGCCGCGTTCGGCGCGCCCTGGGCCAGCAGGCCCACGATGGGAGAGGTGGTGGTTGTCATGCGAGTGTCCAAACGGCGCGCCCGTAAGTGGGCGGAGGCCGGAAAGAGGCGGTGAGCGCCGTCGCGGGCACGGCGGGTTGAGTGGGTGCAGTATCGGCCGTCGGGTGGTGGGGGTCAATCATCTGGCGATGCGAAGGTGGGCGATTCCACAAAGCCTGCCCCGCCGCGGCTCATAAACTGCCGACATGCCCGCCGCCCTGCGCTGGATGAGCGACCTGCTGCCGACCAATCCCATCGTGCTTCGGCTGGTGGCGGGTGCGGGTCGTCGAAGGCGCGACCTGCTGGTGCGCGGGGCCACGCTGGGTCTGCTCATGCTGCTGGTGGTGTTCGCGCTGCTTGGCGAGGGCGGCACGCTGAAGGACATGGCGCAGCGCGGGGCGGGCGCCTTCACGCTGATCAGCTACGCGCAGGTGGCGGCCATCTGCCTGCTCACGCCGCTGTTCATGGCCGGGGCCATCGCGCAGGAGAGCAATCCGCGCACATGGGAGGTGCTGCTCACCACGCCGCTCAGCAGCGCGCAGATCGTGCTGGGCAACCTGATGGGCCGACTCTTCTTCGCGATCGCGCTGCTGGTGGCCACGCTGCCGCTGTGCCTGGTCACGCGCATCTTCGGCGGCGTGCGTGGCAGCGGCATCTTCGCCAGCTTCACGGTGTCGCTGTGCACGGCCCTGCTTCTTGGAAGCGTGGCGGTGATGCTGAGCGTGATGCGCAGCGCCGGCAAGCGTGGCGTGTTCGCCTTCTACGCCGCCACGGTGCTCGCGCTGTTCGCCACGTGGGGTGCGGATGTCGCGATGCGCGAGCCGGTGTCCGTCGGCTCGGACGCGGTGCACACCACATGGATCACGCCGTTGAATCCGTTCCTGGCGCTGCGCAGCCAACTCGACTCGAACGCCTACCAGCCGTGGGAGTTCTCGGCAGGCGAGGCCGGGTGGTTGCGGCGGCAATGGCTCGGCAATCCGCTGGGCGTGATGTCGGTGGGGTCGCTGGTCGCTTCCGCCGTGCTGCTGGGCCTGGCCACGCTGCGTGTGCGTCTGGTCGGATCGCGCGCCGAAGCCAGCACTGGAATCATGGCACGCCTGCTGCGTCGCGTGAACAAGGTGGGCGAGCGAGCGCCCCGCCGGGTGTGGCACAACCCGGTCGCCTGGCGGGAGGCGAGTCTTCGGCTCTCCACGCCCGCCGCGCGCGCCGCGCGCTGGGGCCTTTTCATCGTGGGCGTGCTGGCCGCGGTGCTGACGCTGGTGGCGCATCGAACGGGCGCCATGGGCACCGTGAGCGCGCGGCTGGTGCTGGTCGCGTTGGTGAGCAGTGAAGCGGTGCTTGCATTGCTTGTGGCCATCAGTGCAAGCGCCACATCGGTGAGCCGCGAGCGCGAGGACGGCTCGCTCGACATCCTGTTGACGACGCCGATCCAGCCGGGTCCCTATCTGGCGGGCAAGCTGCGTGGTCTGATCGTGGTGCTGTGGCCAGCGATCGCCACACCATCGATCACGCTGATGCTTGCGGCGATGTACGTGCTGGCGGGAGGCTTTGGAGCCGCCTCGGTGATGCTGTCGCGACCCATCGGCACGGCCATGCTGGATGTGCCCATGGTGCTTCCGGCGGCGGCATTCGCGTTTCTTCCATGCTTCGCCGGCTTCATGGCCTTCACGGTGATGGTGGGTCTGCAGTGGAGCGTTGGAAGTCGCGGCGTGATCGGCAGCACGGTGGGCGCGCTCGGCGTGGTGGTGGGGGTGATCGCCGTGCTGGGGCTGTGCGGCGCGGCCAGCATGCCGGAAGTGCCGATCCTTGGACCGATCGTGGCGTGCCTGAGTCCGGTGAACCTGGCGCGCGCGGCGGTGAGTCCCGAGACGGCGTTGCCTGCGTCGTTGGTCGATCCCTCCACCATGCGCGCCGGATTCATCGTCGGCTCGCTGCTGGCGACCATCGGCTACAGCGTGCTGACCTGGGCGATGCTGGCGGCGATCCGCCGCAGCTTCATGATGACGGTGCGTCGGCTGTCTGGCCTGAAGTGACCGCTTCGGCGCCCTGCGTCGACTCCGACAGCCGCGCGCGCACGGCGCGCATCATGGTGCGCTCCGCCGCCTCGTCACGACCGATGGGGGTCCATTGGGTGGGCATGCGATCGGTGCCGTCGTCACGACCCTTCGCGCGCGGCTCCGTGGTGGTGGTCGTCAGCGTGCTGCTCCAGGTGTTGGTGCGGATGCCGGGCACGAAGCCGCGCTCGATGAACACGCGCGTGCGAAGTTCCAGGATGCCTTCGTAGGTCTCCAGGTCGAAGCGCGCACGGTCGGTGGGGGAGTCCGGTTGCGCGGCGCCGTTGAATGGCCCCTTGCCGTCGATCGCTTCGGGTTCGAACTCGGCGGGCATGAACACGAATCGCACGCGGCGGCGTTCGTACTGCACGGTGCTCTGCAGCGTCTGCTCCGGGCCGCTGGTGTCGGTGCGCCATGGCTCGAAGAAACTGCCGATGGAGCGCGGTTCGGTCTCGATGATGCCGTTGCCGCGGTCGGCGAGCGACGGCGGCATGCCTTCATCACGGCCGGTCTCGACGCACGCGTCGAAGGCCCGCGCATAGTCCTGGCTGCCCAGCTGCATCGAGTCGTCGCCCTCCATCGTGTTGCAGCCGGTCAGCGCGAAGGCGCACATCAGCGCTCCGCCGGCCAATCGGCGCACGCACGCGGTTGCTCGGGTTGGAAGGCGTCGCGACATCGGCTCGCAGTGTAATGTGCCGCACGGTCGAGCCCCCCGCGCATGCTTCCAAACGTCCTTCGACGACTCGCCATCCTTCCGCCGCTGCTGCTGGCGATCTACACGATCACCTTCGCGCTGGTGTGGATCGCGCCGGGCAATCCGATGGATCAGCCGCAGGGTCGCCAGCCGCCTGCCGAGGTGGCCGAGGCCATGAAGCGGCAATACAGGCTCGATGATCCGGTGGCGTTCTATTTCGACTATCTGGGCAAGGCCACGGGCGTGAGCTGGGTGCTGGGCAAGGCGCCGCGCCCATTCGATCTGGGGCCCAGCCTGCGTCGGCCCGACTGGTCGGTGAACGAGATCCTGGCCGACGCGCTGCCCGTGAGCGTGACGCTGGGTGCGGCGGCCATGCTGTTGGCGATGGTGATCGGATTGACGGCCGGCACGCTGAGCGGCCTGCGCCCGCGTTCGTGGGTGGACGCATCGGGTCAGGTGCTGGCCATGATCGGCATCAGCGTTCCAAGCTTCGTGATCGGCGCGGGTCTGCTGATCGTGTTCGCGGCCAAGCTGCGCTGGCTTCCGGTGGGTGGTTGGGGCTCGCTGTCGCAGCTGGCGCTGCCGGCGATCGCGCTGTCGCTGCCGTTCGCCGCCACCATCGCGCGCATGGTGCGCGTGGGCATGATCGAGCAGATGCACTCGGATCACGCGCGCACCGCGCGTGCCAAGGGCCTGTCGCGCGGCCAGGTGGCGCGTCGGCATGCGCTGAAGAACGCGTTCCTGCCGGTGCTGAGCTGGCTCGGGCCCGCCACGGCCGTCGCCTTCACCGGCAGCTTCGTGGTGGAGAAGGTGTTCGCGGTGCCGGGCCTCGGGCGTCACTTCGTGGACGCGGTGCTTGGCAAGGATCTCACGCTGGTGATGGGCATCACGCTCACCTATGGATTGCTGGTGGCGCTGCTCAACCTCGCTGTGGACATGCTGTATGCGTGGGTGGATCCGCGCATCCGCGCGGCGTGACCGTCAGGGGGCGGTCGGTGCCAACCCAAGTCGACCCACGTACTGCTCAAGCCGCGGATGGCGACTGATGCCCTGCAGGCGCGCGGGGTCGTACATGTACACCGTCACGTAGTGACAGATGGGCAGCATGGGAAGGTCGCGTTCCACCAGCATGGTCTCGGCCTGCTCGAGCAGCGCGAAGCGCTTCGACGGATCCAGCTCCATCGCCGCGCGGTCAAGCAGTGCGTCGTAGTCCGGGTTGGCGTACCTGCGGTCGTTGTTGCCGTCGTCGCTGCGCGCCAGATCCAGCCACGTGGTTGGATCGCCGTAGTCGCCGTACCAGCCGCCGCG
>CAIPQY010000092.1 GCA_903867275.1 uncultured bacterium
GCCATCGGGCTGTTTGTAGCGCTGGGTTGGCAGACGCTGTCGGCGATGGAAGAGACCTTTGGCGCGGGCAGCACGCTTGGTCGTGAAACAAAGGGTGAAGTGGTGTTGGTGGACCGCCTGCGTGCGGCGCTCAACAAGCACAACACCGGCATGCCCGCGGAAGCGGTCCAGACCGCCATCGACGAACTGGTCCGCGACCGCTCGGTGATGAGCCTGGAGGCCGCCAACCGCGAGGTCTACCGACTGCTCAAGGAAGGCATCCCAGTGTCCATCCCCGACCGCGTAAACGGCGGGCAGAAGACCGAGCGGCTGCGTGTGTTGGATTGGGAACACCCGGAGCAGAACGACTTCCTACTGGTCAGCCAGTTCAGCGTGGTCGGCAACCTCTACACCTGCCGCCCTGATCTGGTGGGCTTCGTGAATGGCCTGCCCTGGGTTGTGATCGAACTCAAGAAGCCCGGCGTACCAGCGCGGGCAGCATTCGACGAAAATCTCACCCACTACAAACAACAGGTCCCACAGCTCTTCTGGTTCAACGCGCTGTTGATCGCCAGTAACGGCACCGACAGCCGTGTCGGCTCGCTCACCGCCGACTGGGAGCGCTTCTTCGAGTGGAAGCGGGTCGAGCGCGAGGACGAGCCGCGCCGCGTGTCGCTGGAGGTGATGCTGCGCGGCACATGTGACCGCAGCCGCCTGCTCGACCTGGTAGAGAACTTCACGCTCTTCTCTGAGCACAAGGCTGGGTTGGCGAAGATCCTTGGCCAGAACCACCAGTTCCTCGGTGTGAACAACGCCATCGCCTCGATGCTGGAGGCCCGCAAACTCGGCCATGGCCGCGGCGGCGTGTTCTGGCAAACGCAAGGCAGCGGCAAGAGTTTCTCAATGGTGTTCTTCGCGCAGAAGGTGCTGCGCAAGCAGGCGGGCAACTGGACCTTCGTGGTCGTCACCGACCGGGTGGAACTGGATGAGCAGATCGCCAAGACCTTCAAAACTGTTGGCGCAGTGAGCGAGGCCGAAGGTGACCAGTGCCACGCATCCAGCGGCGCGCATCTGCGAGAACTGCTCCGCGGCAACCACCGATATGTCTTCGCGCTTGTACACAAGTTCCAGACGCCTGAGGCACTGACCGACCGCTCCGACGTGATCGTGCTGACCGACGAGGCGCACCGCAGCCAATACGACACGCTGGCGCTCAACATGCGCGCCGCGTTGCCCAAGGCGCTGTTCATGGCCTTCACCGGCACGCCGCTGATCGCGGGCGAGGAGCGCACTAGGGAGGTCTTCGGCGACTACGTGTCGATCTACGACTTTCAGCAGTCGGTAGAGGATGGCGCGACGGTACCGCTCTTCTATGAGAACCGTACGCCGGAACTGCAACTGATCAACCCGGACCTCAACGACGACATCTACAGCCTCATCGAGGACGCGGACCTTGACGATGAACAAGAGGGGAAACTCGAGAGTGTGCTGGGGCGGCAGTACCACCTGATCACCCGCGACGACCGGCTGGAGACGGTGGCGCAGGACATCGTGCGGCACTTCCTGGGACGCGGGTTCGTGGGCAAGGCGATGGTGGTGTCGATCGACAAGGCCACGGCCGTACGTATGCACGACAAGGTGAAGAAGCACTGGGAGGCCGAGACTGCGCGGGTGCAGAAGCAGCTGGACAGGTATGACTTGCCCAAGGCGGAGCAGGCGACGCTGCGGCAGCGGCTGGAAGTGCTGACGACGACCGACATGGCGGTGATCGTCTCGCCAGGGCAGAACGAGATCGAGC
>CAIPQY010000093.1 GCA_903867275.1 uncultured bacterium
CGTTTCGCACCCTTCTCGGAGAACCCCATGTCCACCGCCATCAAGAAGTTCGGTCAGGGCTACTGGACCCGTCTCATGACGGTCATCGGCTTCGGCATGCTCGCGGTGCTTGGCGCGGTGTGGCTGTGGCGCCTGCTCGAGACGGTCGACATCGGCATTCACCCGACCTACGTGGCCAGCGGCGCGGCGCTGCTTTTCCTGGCGGGCGTGGGCCTGCTGCTGTGGTGGTTCGCCGGCTTCAACGCGAAGTCGGTCGACTTCCTGGTGGCCACCGAGGGCGAGATGAAGAAGGTGAACTGGTCCACGCGACGCGAGATCGTGGGCAGCACGCTGGTCGTGATCGCGATGACGCTGATCATCTCGGTGTTCTGCTGGGTTTGGGATTTCGCCTTCTCCACGATCTTCGTGTGGATGCGCGTGCTGGACATGAGGAGCTGAACCGATGCTTTCGAACGACTCAGAATCAACGCACGACTCGGATCACGGCGACGACAAGTCGAAGCCGAAGAACCTCGCCGTGGGCACCGCGGCGTTCCGCACCGCCAGCAGCAGCATCACCGGCGGCGTGGCCACCAGCCGCGCGCTCGAGACCACAAGCAGCAGCAAGAACAAGGAACAGGCCGCCCGCGCAGCGCAGGTGAGCAACCCCGGCGCGACCGTCGTGGATCCCACCGATCCCGATGTCGAGCTGCCGATGTACCGCGACGGCATGGACTGGTTCGTGCTGCGCGTGGCCAGCAACAAGGAGAACGCGGTGCGCGACACCCTTCTCCGCAAGGTGCAGATCGAGGCCATGCAGCACCTGGTGGGCCGCATCATGGTGCCGACCGAGAAGACCAAGACCATGAAGGCCGGCAAGCAGAAGGTCACCGAGACCAAGCTGTATCCCGGCTACGTGTTCGTGGAGATGAAGCTGGAGCCGGATGGCCGCATCCCGCAGGACGTGTTCTTCCTGATCAAGGAAACCACGGGCGTGGGTGACTTCGTGGGCACCGCAGGTCGTCCCACCCCGATGACCCCGCCCGAAGTCGAGAAGATGCTCTTCGACAGCCGCAAGCCCGAGGAAACCCCGACGGTTCGCATGGAGTTCGTCAAGGGCGACGCGGTCACCATCAAGGAAGGCCCGTTCCAGAACTACGAAGGCACGGTCGACGAGACCCTGCCCGACAAGGGCCTGGTCCGCGTGCTCGTTACCATCTTCGGTCGTCAGGCCCCAGTCGAACTGGAGTACTGGCAGATCGCGAAGGCGGAGAAGTGACGCCAGGAGGCTTCACCATGCTGCGAACGCTGCTTCGAATCTCGCTTGTTCTCGCCCTTGCCGGTTGTGCATCGACCGCCACGTATCCGCCCACGGCGGGTCGTGCGGCCATGACCGGCAACACGCCGCCGCTGCCGCAGGTGATGGCCAGCTCGCTGCGCTATGCGCAGCAGCGCGGCAACCCCAACGCCACGCTGGTGTTCAACCTGCCTCCCGAGACGCTGGAGACGGCGTGGGTGGATGTGGGCAAGCGACTGGGTGATGGCGCTCGCGCCATGACCGCCGCGGACAAGGACGCCTTCACCGTTCGTCAGGTGCGCATCAACGGCGGACAGGCCGAGGTGGACATCGTGTATCCGTCCCCCGAAGGCGTGTACCAGATCCTGACCGTGCATCTGGAGGGCGCCTTTGGCGCCGACTACCGACCCATGTTCGTGCAGCGCTGGCTGATTCCGGCCAAGGCGCAGGCGTTCAATCCGCCCGTTGGTGGACCGTTCGCGCCC
>CAIPQY010000094.1 GCA_903867275.1 uncultured bacterium
CCGCGAACCTGATCGTGGTGAGCGACGCCGACCTGTTCGATGACAGCACCTGGCTGCAGTCCGACGCGCAGGGCAACAAGCGCGCCATCGCCGACAACGGACCGCTGGTGTTCAACGCGCTTGAAACGCTGGTGGGCGACCGCGCGCTGGCCGACCTGCGCAGCCGTGGCCAGAGTCGCCGCCCCTTCACCCGCGTGGAAGGCATGCGCAAGGAAGCCGAGGGCCGCTACTTCGCGCGCGAGCAGGAACTGCAGAAGCAGGTGAAGGACGCCGAGCTGAAGGTGTCGCAGCTGCAGCGCGAAGGCGCGAAGGACGGCGCCAAGACCGGCATTCTGACGCCTGAGCAGGCGAAGGCGCTGGAGAACCTGAACCGCGACGTGCTGGAGGCGCGCAGCGAACTTCGCGGCGTGCAGCTGCAGTTGCGCAGCGAGGTGGAACGCACCGGCCGCGACGTGATGGTGCTGAATGTGGTGGTGTGGCCGCTGGTGGTGGCGTGCATCGCAGCCGCCTGGACGCTGACCCGCGCCGCGCGCTCGCGCCGCCGCGTGGAACCCGCAGGAGCCGCCGCATGAACCGATTCCTTCCACTGCTGGCCGTGGCGGCCGCCCTGCTCACGCTGATCGCGGTGTGGGCCGTGGGCGACCGCATCGCCACCAGCGTGCGTCAGGTGCAGGGCCCCATGTTCCCCGACCTGGCGGCGCAGGCCAACACGCTGACCGCCATCGAGCTGGAGCAGGGATCGAACCGCGTGCGACTGGAACGCGGCGCGAACGATGCGTGGACGCTCGCTTCGCGCGACCACTACCCCGCCGACTTCGAGCAGGTGCGCGGGCTCATCGTGGGTCTGTCGCAGCTGCAGAAGGACCAGATGCTCACCAACAAGGCCGCGCGGCTGGGTGAACTGAACCTCACCTGGCCCGACCCCGAGGATCGCGCGCGTCGCATTCGCCTGTACACCTCCCCCGAAGCCGCACCACTGGAGGTGCTGCTGGGACAGGAGCGCATCACGCCTCGCAGCACCTACGTGCGTCGCATGCCCGACACGCAGGCCTGGCGCTGCCGCGGTGGCGTGAACGGCGACGTGGACGTGCAGCGCTGGATGCGCCGCGACCTGCTGTCGCTGCCTTCAAGCGAGTTCCTTGGCGCTGGCTGGTTGGGGCTGGTGGTCACGCCGAAGCCCGCCACCGGCGAAGTGCCCAAGCAGCGCACCGCCGACATGTTCACCGCGCGCGCCGGCACCGATCCCGCATGGACCCCCGCGCAGATCAACGCCGCGCGCGGGGTGCTGGGCGAATGGATGAGCCGCGTCGAGTTCGACGATGTGCGCGCCGCCACCAAGGACTTCGCGCCAACGCCCGATCGCACGCTCACCTTCGACGTGAAGGGCGCGCGCGTGACCCTGCTGGGTCAGCAGCAGTCAGGCGGCACCTGGTTCCGCCTGCGCGTGGAGCCGCGCGATGGTGGCAGCCAACCCACGCGCAACCGCGAGGCTGGCGATCCGTGGATTCCGGACTGGCAGGCCTTCGCCAAGAGCGTGGATGGCTGGGAGTACAAGCTGCCCAACTGGCGCGAAGCCGAACTCACCCGCCTTCGCAGCGACGAGCCCGAGCCGAAGATGCCTGCACGCGAAGACATGACGGGCAAGGATCGGCTTCCGCCGTCCAGTGCGCCCATGCCCCGCTGAAGCGTCGCTGCCCGAAGGCGCTCAGTCGCCCGAGACGAACTTGGCGTTGCCGTTGGTGTCGGTCATCACCTTGATCTGCGGCTTGCCGTTGGGGGCCATCCACATCATGGTGCTGTCGCCGTTGTTCATGGTGGCGCCGCCGATGCGCACGTTGCCGTTGGCATCGCGCCACTGGATGCTGCTCTGGCCCGAGGGGCTGCACAGCGCGGCGATG
This sequence comes from uncultured bacterium, assembly GCA_903867275.1. Lineage (GTDB taxonomy): Bacteria > Planctomycetota > Phycisphaerae > Phycisphaerales > SM1A02 > SYAC01. Next base: position 1,899 of record CAIPQY010000094.1, read on the forward strand.
CGGCTCTTGCCGGCCGCGTCGAACCACTGGGTGTACGAGCTGTTGTCCTTGTTCACGCCGCTCGAGATGCGGGCGATGCCCTCGGCGTCGAAGATGCGCACGCTGGCCACGCCGTTGTCGTCGCCGGCGATCACCACGCGCTCGTTGCCGTCGTTGTCCACGATGCTCAGTTCCTTCGCCACGATCTTGTCGGAGGTGCTCTGCGCGCCGCCGGCGATGAGCGCGCTCAGGCCAAGCAGCAGGCCCAGGTTCATCAGGCGGGTGCGGGCGAGGCTTCGTTCAACGTTGGCGAGTCGGATTTCGATGCTCATGGATTGTTCCTTTGGGGAGGGGCGGAAAATAGCAGGCTTGCGGGTGGCGTGCAGGGGCGACGGAACGCTGCGAGCGCGGCACCGGATGCGGCCCTGTGCTACTTTCCCGCGCATGCAATCCTCCGCAACGCTTCATCGCCGCTCGCATTGGGGTCTGGTCACGCTCAACGGCGTGCTGCTGCTGCTTGCCGGACTGTTCCTGGCCATCTTTCCCTTCGCGGGAGCGCTCAGCTTCACCGCGGCCGTGGGCATCTACCTGGTGGCCGTGGGCGCGATGGGTCTGTTCGTGGCGCTGAAGGCGCTCGCTGACGGACACGGCAGCGTGCTGGCCTTCGTGGGCCCGCCACTGGCCATGCTGCTCGGCGTCATCTTCTGGATGGCCCCCGCCGCCGGTCTGGCTGGCGTGATGGAACTCGCCGGTGCGTTCGCGATGGTGGGCGGCATCTTCCAGGTGGCGGCGGCCTTCGGCATGGCCGGCCGCATGCACTGGGGGACTGCTGCTGTTCAACGGCCTGCTCACCCTGGGTGCTGGCGTGTGCATGATGATGCAGCCGGCGATCGCGGTGTTCGTGTTCGCGATCTTCTTCGGCGTGCAGCTGGCGTTCCACGGGGGTCACCTGATCCGCGTGGGCATGCGCATGAAGCACCTGATGCACTGAGCAGGCTCGGCTGGCCATACCGCACATCAAGTCTGAAGGGGGAGAGTGTGGCGTTTTTGAAGCGCCATCCGGGCTTTTGCACGTTGTGTGCCTGAATTGCGGAAAGTTTTCCTCGTATCAAACGAAATCATTTGCCCGGTTCCGTCTGTAACGGAGCGTGGTTCTCAGCCCCTTCCCTGGAGAAGTGTCGGGAGGCGCAGGCCAGTGGTTGGATGCGGATCAATCTGAAGACCTGACCTCTCGAAGGAGACGCCCATGACACGAGCCATGAATCCCCGCAGCGCCGGCATTCCGTCGCGCTCTCCCGGCAACATCGCCGAGCTCACCAAACTGGCCCCGGATCACCTCCTGCAGGGCCAACAGCGTGTGCTTGAACTGGTCGCAAGCGGCGCGCCCCTGTCGGACACGCTGACCGCCATCGCGCGCTTCAGCGAGGAAGCCATCCCCGCCATGATGGCCTCGTTGCTGATCTTCGATCCCGACACCGAGTCCCTGCGCAAGGGCGGCTACGGTCGTCTGCCAGCAAGCTTTCAGGATGCCATCGACGGCATGAAGCCCGGGCCCGTGAGTGGCAGCTGCGGCACCGCCGCCTACCGCTCGCAGCGCGTGATCAGCCGCGACGTGCGCGAGGATCCGCTGTGGGAGCCCTTCGTGCAGTTCGCAGGCATGTACGGCATCGTGAGCGCGTGGAGCACCCCGCTGAAGGACGCCAAGGGCAACCTGCTCGGCGTGTTCGGCATGTACTACGGCGACTGCCGCGAGCCCTCCGAGCAGGATCTGCAGTTGGTCGACCACTTCACGCACCTGGCCTCGATCGCGGTGGAGCGTTTCCGCTACGACGCCGAGCGCGAGAAGCGCGCCACGCAGGATGCGCTGACCGGCCTGGCGAACCGACTTGCCCTGCACAACTTCGCCGCCAACCTGAGCGACGACCCGGCGAACGACGGCGCCACCTACACCGTGGCGCTGCTGGATCTGGACCACTTCAAGCTGCACAACGACACGCTGGGTCAGCGCCTGTCGGATCAGTTGCTGGCGCAGGCGGCCACCCGACTCAAGGACACGCTGGGTGAAGTGCCCCTGCTGTCGCGCTTCGGCGGCGACCAGTTCGTGGCCATCTTCCGCGAGGGCAGCACCAGCGCGCAGCAGCGCGTGCAGGCGGTACTGAAAGCGTTCGAGGAGCCGGTCGATCTGGCCGACGCGCACGTGGCGCTGTCATTCTCGGCGGGCATGGTGGAATGGCAGCCGCGCACACCCATATCATCTGTCTTTACGTCGTAGACCCATTTACATGGCAATGCAATAGCTCCGAGTGGCATTGGCTCTATAATCCAACATTCTGCCTCTTGTAAACCTTTCA
>CAIPQY010000095.1 GCA_903867275.1 uncultured bacterium
ATCCAGACCCGCCGAAAGACCGCCGAACTGCACGCGGTAGAACTGCGCCACACCGGACGATCCCAACTGCAACTCGGCCTGACCGGTCATGCCTGGCACCACCGGCGCGGCTCCCATGCTCGACCACTGCGGTGCATTCCAGCCCATGCCCGCCAGCACCTGGTTCGACGCCTGTCGGGGCGTGATGGTCCACCACAGGTACCGGTCGGGTTCCACTGCAGTGAAGTTCCAGGTGATGGTGATGCGCTGATCGCCCAGCAGACCGAAGTCGGACCAGCCGGTGAACGGAAGCGTGACCGAACCGTCATGGTGCTTGCCGCCACCGGTCACACCAAATCCGTTCGTGGGTTCGTCCCAGATCGCCGGCACGAATCCGTTGGCGCTGGACACGATGATGGCGTCGTCGCCGATCACACCTCCGCGCGCCGCAGCCGTGGCCGCAGCGACCGTCATCCAAACCGCAGTGTGCTTCGTGATGTTCTGCATGGCGGTCTCCGTTCCACCCGCCGCGCGGTCCGTCATCCCGGGGTCGGGAGCGCCGCGCGTCGGGCAGGTTTCCCCACCCCTCGCTGGGCTGGATGACCTGCACCACCCAATACGGAGATCTCGTCGTGATTGTGAAATCACGCTGAAAATGGCGTTCTTACAGCCCTTTGGGCACTTTGCGCCCCCCGCCGCCCGCCCTCAGGCCAGCGTTTTGGCAGCCACCGCCACCAGCACCAGGGCCAGCGCCACCTGCAGCCAGCGCGCCGAGAAGCGCTTCGCCAGCAAGCTGCCCACCAGGACTGCAGGCACCGAACCACAGAGCAGGCTGAGCAGCATGCTTCCATCAACCATGCCGGCCACCAGGTAACCCGTGCCCGCGATCACGGCCAATGGAATCGCGTGCGCGATGTCCGTGGCCACCAGCTTGTGCGGCGTCATGCGCAATGGATACAGCACGAGCAGCAGCACCGTACCAAGCGCCCCCGCACCCACCGATGTGAGCGCCACCAGCAAACCCAGCAGTGCGCCCGCCGCCACCGTCCACACGGGCTGATGCCGCTTGAACCGCTCGGGCTGCGCGATGCGACGGTTTCGTGCAAGCGAACGAAGCCACGGCGCCAGCATCAGGCCAAGCGCCGTGATCAGCACCACGGCACCCACGGCGCGCGTGAGCCAGTCGAGACGACCCACCTTGCTGCCGAGGGCAACCAACACCACCACGCCCAGCGCCATCGGCAGGCTGCCAAGCCACAGCCTTCGAACCACCTGCCAGTCCACACCCTCTCCGCGTCGGTGCACCGGCATTGCCACCATCTTGGTGATGGCCGCAAACCACAGGTCGGTGGCCACCGCCGTCTGCGGCGAAATGCCGAAAATCAGCAGCAGGATCGGGGTCATCAGTGCGCCCCCACCAACGCCGGTCAGGCCCACGACCAGACCCGTGCAGGCACCCGCCATCGCAAACGCACCGTCGATCACGCGGCGTCGCCCTTCAAGCGCAGCGGCCACGCACTCGCCACAAACGGTGGATTCAGCACATCGCTCTTGCCGTAACCAAGGCGCACACCATCCAGCGAGTGCACATGGCCACCCGCAGCCTCCAGAACAGCCTGCGCGGCAGCGGTGTCCCACTCGCAGGTGGGTCCCAGACGCGGGTAGCAGTCGGCCGCACCCTCGGCGATGCGGCAGAACTTCAGCGAGCTGCCCGCCTGCACCACTTCATGTGCGCCAAGCGAGCGAATGAACGCCTCCGTCTCGGGATTCATGTGACTGCGACTGGCGAGCACGCGCACTGGCTGCCCGACACGCGACGCCTGCGTCGCTGCGCGAAGGCGCTGCGTCACACCTGCGCGTCGCAACCATGCGCCCTCTTCGGGCACGTTCCAGAACATCTCATCGAGCACCGGCGCGTACACCACACCGAACATCGGCACGCCATCGCGCACCAGGGCGATGTTCACGGTGAACTGCCCGTTGCGCGCGATGAACTCCTTGGTGCCATCAAGCGGATCGATGATCCAGAAGGCGCCGACCGGCACGCGGCGCGCGTGCGAGGCATCGTCCTCCTCGGACACGATCGGGATGTGGGTGCCCAGCGCGGCGAGCTGCTGCACGATCACGCGGTGCGCGCTCAGGTCGGCCTCGGTCAGCGGGCTCGCATCGGCCTTGTGCTGCACGCCTTGCCCCTGCATGGCCTGCGGGCTGTTGTAGACATTCAGAATCGCGTCGCCAGCTGCTTTGGCGATGTCAGGCAGCCGATTCGCCATTCCGATGTCTGATAAGCCATGTCGCATGATGTTGTTTCAGTCTAGCGCGCGAATCAATTCGTGTCAGAAACAAATTCTGGATACATTGCAGATCGCCGATTGCGTTTTGCGACACATGCCGCACCAACCCACCAACGACCTGCTCGGACTGGATGCTCCCAAGGCCTGGGACACCGACACGGCATTCACCCATCTGCAGGCCATGGGTCACTGCGACACCAAACGCACCGCCGAGCGTCGACTGCGCGAATTGCGGATCGTGCCCGAACCGGTCGATGCCGAGTCGCTGCGCGATGCCTCGGGCCGCGTTCCCAACAGACTGATTCTCGACTGGCTGCTCGATGAGGCGCGCAGCAAGCGCCGCCTGGTGCTGTTCGCGCAGTTGCACACCCTGCCGACCGGCCACGCATGCCTGGCCGCCAACGACGCACGCGGCGCCAACTTCTGGGTGCCGCTGGCCACTGACGCGCCACAGGCGACGCACATCGAGTCGGCGCTGCGCATGCTGCAGGCACACGCGGCGAAGCCGATCAGCGTGTTTCCATCAGGCCGGCTCACC
>CAIPQY010000096.1 GCA_903867275.1 uncultured bacterium
CCTCGATCGCATGTACGCCGTGAACGGCGATCCTTCGCGCGGCGTGATGCAGGTGCATGCGGCCTACTACACCGGCATGATCGATGCGGTGCCGCACATTCCCGAGCGCTGCTGGAACGCCAACGGCATGGTGATGCGCGGTCAGCCCATGGTCCGGAAGGTCGATTTCGACCGGTCCGACTGGGACACCCAGCAGGGACCGATCCAGAAGGAGTCGGGTCGGCGGTATCCGACGGCGAAGGTGAAGGATGCTGTCACGCGGAAGACCTCGATCGTCAGCATGCCGCTGGGCGACGTGGAGATGACGGTGTCGGCGTTCCAGGATCCGCGCGCTCCGAACGAGACCGCGCTTGGTGGATACCTGTTCATCGCCAACGGCTCGCTCACGCCATCCGCGCTCGCGGTCCGGAACCTCAGTTTCAAGCTGTCCGACCGATATGCCTACTACTGCAAGGTGCAGTTTTCGGCCCGAATGCCCGGCGAACCCGACAAGGCGCTGCCCAAGTTCGACACAATGACTTCCGAACTCATGCAGCACCTGCTGCCGCAACTGATGCGATGCCTTCCCGACTGGCCCGCGATCGAGCGCGGAGAAACACCCACGGGCGACGAGCCCAACAAGAGCTGAGCCATGGCAAAGTCCAAGATCAACGTTCGTTTCATCGCCATCTTCTCCGCCATCGTGGTGCTTGGCATCGCGTTCGCCGGATTCGTGATCTGGTGGCAGAAGGTCGCCGGACCGGAGCGGAACTTCGCCACCGCCGAGCGCTACGAGCAGGCCGGGGACTACCGCAAGGCGGCCAGTTTCCTGGGCCGTGCCGTGAACAAGCAGCAGACGAACGTGAAGTACCTGGATGCCTACGAGTCGGCGCTGCAGCGCATCGTGCCCACCACGGTCGACGAGGCGCGCGAGTTCTACAATCAGCTCGTCGGTGTCCGCCTTCAGCGTGCCCGTGCCACACCGTCCGAGGCGGCCCCGTGGTTGCGCGCGATGGAGACGCTGTACGAACGCGACAACGCCTTCCGCATCGATGTGCTCTGGCGCGAGTTTGGCGAGCAGGCCCAGCAGATCTCGGAGCGCCTCTCGCCGCAGGATCCGGCGCAGAACCGGCTGAAGTACTGGAAGGCGATCGCGATCACCCGACGCGGTGCGACGGTCACCGATGCCGAGCGTGCCGAGGCGGAGAAGTTGCTGCAGGAGGTGGTCGCGACGGATCCGACGTTCGATGCGGCGTGGCTCGATCTCATGCAGTCGCAACTGGACGGAGCCGAAAAGATGCGTGCGGACCGCCGGGATGCGGATGCGCGAGCGCGAACGACCGAACTGGAGGCGACGATCGCTGCCGCGAAGAAGGCGGTGCCTCAGGGAATCTCCTGGCGACTTGCGACGCTGGAGCGCATGCGGGGTCAGGTGGATCGGCGCGAGCCGGGCGTCAATGCGGAAGCGATGGAGGCGGCACGACAGGAACTCGTGGCCATCGCCCCGAGCGTGTCGAACAGTCGCGAGCAGACCTTCCTCATCGCCAACCAGCTGCTGAATGCCCGCAACAACGACTGGCTTCGTCGCGTGCTGGAACTGCTGAAGGCGCGCATCCAGAAGGATCCGAACGACATGATCGCGCGCCGCATCTACATGCAGGCCGCGACGATGATCGACCCCGCGTCGGCAAAGGCGATGGCCGATGAGACGCAGCAGATCCCGAATCTGCCCGTGTCGCTGGAGGCGCTGGTGCAGGAGGAGACCCGGGTTGCCGCGATGACCTCGTTGTTCAACGCGCAATTCGAGGAGTGGCGCGCGGCCAAGGATGCGGAGGCGAAGAACGCGCTGCTGCCAAAGCTGCAGGCGGTCCGCGACAACGCGGTCAAGATGCTGCAGCCGATCGGCGAACGCGGCCAGGCCCAGTTGATCGAGGCGAAGACGGCGATCGCCGAAGGCCGGATGGCCGAGGCGGTCGCCACGCTCGATGCAGTCATCAAGGGCCAGACGAATCCGCCCCCGGATGCCTATCTGTACGCGGCCTTCGCCAATCTCTTCCGCAAGGAGACCGGCACGGCGATGCGCGTCGCGACCGAAGGTCTGGAGCGCTACCCCACCTACACCCCGCTGCTGGCGATCCGCGGCGACATCGAGGCTAGTGTCGGCAAGTACGAACAGGCCGCGCGCACCTATCAGCGCGTGCTCGAGCTGGAGCCCGGCAACAAGCTCGCGAGCGAAGGTCTGCGCGCGGTGGCCGGCATGACGAACACCGCAGCCGAGGCGGCCGTCGCCAACAAGGGTGACGCGGTGGCCTTGGCGATGGGCACTGCGGAACGACAGCTGCTTCGACAGGATCTGGATGGAGCCGAACGCACGCTCACCGAGGCGCTTGCCAAGAGCCCCAACGACATCCGCCTGATCATGGCCATGGCGCAGCTGTACGCGACGGTGCGCAACGATCCGAAGGTGGCCAACGAATGGATCGACAAGGGCCTGGTGATCGCCCCGAACGAGGAGCGGCTGCTGCAGTTCCGTGCCGTGCTGTCGTCGAAGGATCCCTACGACCGAGCCATCGAGGTCGTGCGTCTGCAGTATCCGGATCCGAAGCTCGCCGCCATCTACAAGTACCTCACACTCGCCGATCTGCAGGATCGATTGGCGGACATGCTGGCGCGTCCGGGCGCGCCGGAGTCGGAGCAGACGATGCTGACGAAGTCGCGGGAGAAGACCATCGCGGCGCTTCCCGAGGCGCTTGAGGCGGCCTTGAAGGCGGCTCCAGGCGAGGAGATGGTTCTCGAGCGCGCCACGCTGTCGGCGATCAATCGATCCGACTGGAACGCCATCGAGCGGTTTGCGGCGTCCGCCGATGCATCCGGCGAGCGAGCGCTCGCGGCCACGCTGCGTTCGCGGTCGCTGCTGGCGCAGAACAAGCTCGATGCCTCGATGCAGGTGCTGCTGGATGCCGAGAAGGCTGGCGAGCGCACGCCCACGCTGATGCGCCAGATCAGTCTCATGTACGAGCGCAGCGGCAAGCTTGATGAGGCGAAGGAAGCCATGCAGGCCGCCTACGAGCGGCGCCCCAACGACGTGGTGACGGCTCGCCTGTACGCGCAGTTGCTCGATCGCGGCGGTGAGCGCACGCGTGCGCTCGAGATCCTTCGGGAACTCTCCCGCGCCAATCCGACCAATCGCGATGTGATGAACGCGTGGCTTGGCATCGAGAGCGAAGTGGGCGATCGCACCGGCGCGGTGGCGATGCGCCGCCGCCTGTACAAGGACATGCCGGGTTTCAGGGAGAACTCGATGGCGCTCGCGCGCATCCTGCTGAATTCGCCGGCCGACCTGGAGTTGATGATCAACCCCGACGGAAAGCGCATGTTCTCCACCGATCAGTTGCAGGCCATGACGCCGCTGAAGCGCCAGCAGGAACTGCAGGCAGCGGCGCAGGGCAACCTGAATCTTGGGCTCGAGGTCGTGGAGCTGCTGCAGAGCGCGGATCCGTCGGATGCCTCGCTCGCGCTGATGAAGGCGCGTGCCAAGGCGCGATTCGGCAAGGACAAGGACGGTGAAGACTCGATGCGCGCGGACATCGCGAAGGCAGGTCCCGCCAACAGCAAGTTGCTCTGGGTGTCCCTGGGCGCGCTCCAGGCCGAGAGCGGGCGTCCCGAACTTGCCGCCGAGTCCTTCAAGGAGGCGCGCAAGCAGCAGGATCCGACGCTCCACGATGTGGACATCCAGATCGCCGATTTCTGGTTCTCGCGTCAGCAGTGGGGCCGGGCGCGCGAGGCGCTGGAGCCGGTCGTGGGCGTGGTGACCGGCGAGCGTCAGGCAGGCCTGGCGCTGCGACTTGCCGAGATCTGCCAGAACCTTCGCGACTACGACGCCGCGGAGAAATACGCAGACATGGCGGAGAAGGTGCTCGCCAAGACCAACCCGACCATCGAGATGCTGCGGGCCGCATCGCTTGTCGGACGTGGCGAGAATTCGCTCGTCGCGGGCGACGCGGCGAAGGCCATGGAGGCGTTCAACAAGGCGATCCAGACCTTCCGAAAGGCCACGGAACTGGCGCCGAACAACTACATCGCATGGACGGGCCTGGCGGACTCACAGCGTGGCATGTACCTGCGCACGCGTGATGCAGCGATGCTCGCCGGTGCGGAGGCATCGGCGGACAAGGCGCTCGCCTTGCTGTCCACCTACATGCCGGCGCTGCGCGTGAAGAAGGATCTGCTGCTGGATCGGAACGA
>CAIPQY010000097.1 GCA_903867275.1 uncultured bacterium
CAGCGGCACCACTGGCGGCTGGTACAGCGCGTTCGGTGGCAACGGCTACAGCACCGCAGGCGCATCGGAGAACCCCTTCGCTCGTCTGAATGCATACAACGCTGACCAGGCTGCCCTGTATCCCGATCTGGTTCGCACCGGCTACCAGACCAGCAAGGGTGCCCTCCAGAGCGGCGCAACCACCGCGGGCGCGGCAACCATCGGCGGCGGCGCTGCTGGTACCTCGCTCGACTTCTGCTGGATGATCGGCCGCTTCGCGATCGATGTCACCGGCAAGACCGCTGCCGAAGTCATCACCATGAACGCGCAGTTCAACATGGTGGGCAAGAACGGCACCGCGGCTGAAACCGGCACCACCTTCACCGGCGCCACCACGGCCGCCTACAAGGTGAGCAACTTCTTCGCCTTCGCGGTGCCCGCACCTGGCGCAGCCACGCTTCTCGGCGCCGCCGGCCTCCTGGGCCGTCGTCGCAAGGCCTGAGTCTCGGCCTCCTGTTTCCAACTCTTCAGACCGTTGCGCTCCCCTAGGGCGCAACGGTCTTTCACTTTTTCTTATGCTCGCACGGTGAACGACGCTCCGCCCACAACGCCGCCAGCGCCCACCGCGCGCCCCCCGCGTGTGCGTGACTGGATGGGACTGAGCGCCCTCGGGTGCAGCATTCTTGGCCTGCTGTCCTGCTTGCCGGTGCTGTGCGCCGCGGGCGGCGTGCTTGGGTTCATCAGCTTTCGGCGCGCCCGTGCAGCGAAGCAGCGCACCCGACTGGCCACTACGGCGCTGGTGCTGACCGGCCTGTCACTGGTTCTGCAGGTGGCGCTGTGGCAGATGGCGGGCAACTGGCTGCTGCCAGCCATGCAACGGCGCACCGTGGCAGCACTCACCGCTGCGTGTCAGGGCGACTGGGGCGGCGCCGTTCCCATCACACAGAACGAGTTGCTGGTCGTGCCACTGGCCGCCCCATCCGCGGAAGACACCCGGGCCTTCAGCCAGTCGCTGATCGAATCGATCGGACCCGTGCGCTCCATCTCCATGCTGAATCCCGAGATCGGCGGCGCGCTGGTGGGCCCCACCGTGTCGATGGCACTGGTGATCACCTGCGAACGCGGCTCGACCACCGGCTCGGCACGCGTTCAGTGGGTGCCCAGCGATCCCAATCAGGCAGAACCCTGGATGCCTTCAGCGCGCGTGCTGGAGCTGGAGGTGAACTTGCCCGACCAACGCACGCTGTCACTGCGACCCACCGCCGAACCCCCTGCCACACCACCGAACCCATGAACGACCACATGCAGAACGCGGATGCTGCCGAGCCGCCCGCCACGCACTTTTCACGCACCGCCGTGCTGTCCGCCATGTTCGCGCTGCCGGTGTGCTGCCCACCCATGTCGCTGCTGGCGTGCATCACGGGTGGCGTGGCGCTGTGGCAGATCCGGCGCAACCCCCTCGCGCGCGGCGCATGGCTTGCGATCGCGGCCATGGTGATCGGTGCGGCCAGCGCCATCGTGATGAGCACCCTGCTGTGGAACAACGGACTGGGCCTGCTGTGGCGCGGGCCGGGTGCCCCCATGGATGCGGTGATGCGCGGCGACACGGCCGCCATGCGCCAACACTGGTCTGGCCCTGCCGGCGAGCTTTCGCAACCAGCGCTGCAGGCCTTTGCACAAACGCTCACCGCACAGCACGGTGCCTACCAAGGCACCACCGACAGCGTGACCCGCGCCACGCCACTCAAGCCTCCGGCCGGCAAGAGCGTGGCACCCGTGCCCATCACCATCAAGTTCGAGCGGGCAACGCTGGAAGCCGACCTTGGACTGGAACTGTTTGACCCGAAGACCGGCGCCTCGGTGATGAAGTGGCGGTCGCTGCGGGTGCTGGATCCCGTGCAGGGCGATCTGGTGTTCCCACCGGGCGAACCCGCACCCCCCGTTCTGGAGCCCCCAGCTCCGCCAGCCACGAATCGCCGCGCGCCGCCCGCCGGGGATTCCACGAAGCCCGCCACCGCCACTACACCCGCCGCGCCCCCACCGCTACGCTGACACCATGCCCGTTGCCATCGAGATTCGCGACCTGGTGCGTCAGTTCGGCAAGCAGACCGTGCTGAACGGCATCAATCTGGACATCCACGAAGGCGAGACCATGGTGATCATGGGCGGCTCGGGCTGCGGCAAGAGCACGCTGCTGCGCCACCTGATCGGCAGCCTGAAGCCCACCTCGGGCACCATCAAGCTGTTCGGCCACGACCTGAGCGCGCTGGATGAAGCGGGCCTGGACAAGGTGCGCAGCTACTTCGGCATCCTGTTCCAGTCTGGCGCGCTGTTCAACAGCATGACCGTCGCCGAGAACGTGGCGCTGCCGCTCCGCGAACACACCGAACTCGACGGCACCACCATCGACATCATGGTGAAGATCAAGCTGGAGCAGGTGGGCCTGCGCGAGCACGCCGAGAAGTTCCCATCGCAGATCTCCGGCGGCATGAAGAAGCGCGCCGGCCTGGCGCGCGCGCTGGCGCTGGATCCGCGCATCCTGTTCTACGACGAACCGAGCGCGGGCCTGGACCCCGTGACCAGCGCCGAGATCGACCAGCTGATGCTGGATCTCACCCGCAAGCTGGGCGTGACCAGCGTGGTGGTGACGCACGAGATGGACAGCGCCTTCACCATCGCCGACCGCATGGTGATGCTGGACAAGGGCCGCGCGCTGCGCGTGGACACGCGCGAGAACTTCGACGCACTGCGCAAGACCACCGAAGCGGACGCCGCGAAGCTGAGCGACACCGACCGCCTGATCAGGCAGTTCCTGCGCGGCGACGCGCAGGGCCCCATCACCGAGCGCAAGGCCGCCACCAACTACGCGGAAGACCTGCTGAGCACGGGCAAGGCCGCCGCACGCATCGCCGCCATCACGCCCTCGCGATGAATCACGCCGTCCGCCGTCTGGCACAGGATCGACGCTGTCTGGTGATGGGCCTGGGTGCCTTCGGTGGCGGACTGGGCGTGACGCGCGCGCTGGTTGATGCGGGCGCCAAGCAGGTGCTGGTGACCGATCTGGCGGATGAAACGAAGCTGGCCACCTCGCTCGAAGCGATCAAGCCACTGGTGGACACGGGCCGTGTGCAGTTGCGGCTTGGTGGTCACGAGGAATCCGATTTCCGCTCGGCCGAGGTGGTGATCGCCAACCCCGCGGTGCCAAAGCCCTGGCAGAACCGCTTTCTGCTTGCGGCGCGCGCCGGCGGCGCCACCGTGACCACCGAGATGCGCCTGGGCCTTGAAGGCGTGCCTGCCGATCGCGTGATCGGCATCACCGGCAGCGCCGGCAAGAGCACCACCAGCGCCATGATCGCGCACCTGCTCGACGGCGATGGGCGGCGCGCGGTGCTGGCAGGCAACATCGGCGGCAGCCTGCTCGAGCGCGCGCCACAACTTGGCGCGAAGGACTGGCTGGTGCTGGAGCTTTCAAGTTTCATGCTGTGGTGGCTTGGCCCGGAGGCTGGCGGAACACCATGGCTGCCGCGCATCGGCGTGCTCACCAACCTGGCCGACAATCACCTCGACTGGCATGTCGACGCGGCCCACTACAGCCGCAGCAAGTCGTTCGTGCGCGGCCCGTCGCAGCATGCGTTCATCAGTCGCTTCGATGCGGAGGATGCCGCGTCTGCGCAGCGCTTCGCGAAGCTGCCCGCTGGCGCATGGTGGCGCGGTGCTGCACTGGATGCGGCGATCGAGTCGCGACCGGAACTTGCGGACAGCTGCCCGCTGCCCGGCGCCCACAACCGTCGCAATGCGCTGCTGGCACTGCAGGTTGCGGCGGCGGCACTGCGCGCGGACGGCGAGGATGCGGATCTGCGCGCCCTGTCCGCGCGCCTGGCCACCTTCCGCGGACTGCCGCACCGACTGGCGCTGGTGCACGAGGCGAACGGCGTGCGCTGGTTCGATGACAGCAAGGCCACCACACCCGAAGCCACCCTGCTGGCCGTTTCATGCTTCCCCGACCAAAGCAAGGTGCATCTGATCGCGGGCGGTTCGGACAAGGGCTCGAACCTTTCGCCCATCGCCGAACTGGCCGGTGAACTGGCTGGCCTTTACGCCATCGGCACCACGGCACCCGCCCTGTGCACGCACGGCGGCATTGCATGCGGCACGCTGCAGGAAGCCACACG
>CAIPQY010000098.1 GCA_903867275.1 uncultured bacterium
CGCCCCTCCCACCATGCGTGCTCGCACATGGCGTAGCTGCGCGCGGCCACGGCCTGCGAGCGGTACGCCTCGCGGCTCCAGCCCTTGTACAGCTCCTTGGCCAGCACACCGGGCAGGTAGGTCTCCATGGGCACCGCAAACACCAGGTCGGCGGCGTCCGAACCGATGTCGGGCCGCGACACCAGCGTGGCGGCGCCAGGCCATGCGCCGCCCTTCCACTGGATCTCACCGGTGGATCCGCGCGGCGGCTCGATGGACAGCGCGCCAGAACCGGGAAGATCCACGCGCGAGGCGGCGGTGGTGCCACTGGCCTCCACCATGCGCCAGCCCCCTTCGGTGGGCTGCAGACTCACGGGCGTGCGCACGGTGCGACCCTGCGCGGCGTTCTGCGGCTTCATCCACAGCCAGCCCGATGCATGCGACAACACGATGGGTTCACCGCGCAGACTGGCCACGCGCACGCGCATCACGGGTTCGGTGGTTGGAACAAGCGGTCGCTGCGCAGGCGGCTTGGGCAGTTCAGGCGCCTTGGCCACACCCGTTGCGCCGGAACCCTTCGTCACCGGAGCGGGGCCAGGCGTGCGACCTTCGAGCGGGCTCTGCGGCAGGTCGGCGCGTCGTGTGGGGCCGTCGCTCTGGCAACCCGTAGGCAACAGCGCGGCGCTCCAGACCACGGCCACCGTTCCGACTGCAAGCAGCAGCCAGCGGTGGTACGAGTCGGGGATGCGCCAACCGCCGGGGCCTTCCATGCGGGGCTCCTTCGCCGCAGCGTGCGGCGTGGTTCGTCAGTCGAGCACGCGGAGCGACAGACCGTTGGCCACCAGCAGCTGCTTGAGTTCCTCAAGGCTGGTCTGGCCGAAGTTCTTCACGCCCATCAGTTCCGCCTCGGTGCGGGCAGCCAGGTCACCCAGCGTGTGGATGCCGAGCAGCTGCAGCGCCTTGCGGGCGCGCACCGAGCAGTCGAGCTGCGAGAGCGGCTTGTTCAGCACTTCCTCGCTCACGGTGCCCTTGAGCTTCTCCAGCATCTCGGTGCGGATCTTGTCGTAGTGGCCGCGATCGAGCTGCTGACCCAGGCGCAGGCCCTTGGCGGTGAGCATGCTCTTGATCTCGACCAGGCTGGTCTCGCCGAAGTTCTTGTAGCTCAGCAGTTCGGCCTCGCTGATGCGCAGCAGGTCGCCGAGCGTGCGGATGGCCATCTTCTTCAGGCAGTTGCGCGCGCGCACCGACAGTTCGAAGTCGGTCACGGGCGTGTCCATCAGCGCGTCGCGACGGGCGCCTTCGCGGGCGAACTCCTCGTCGTACAGCATGTCCTTGCTGGCGCGCACGTCCTTCATGAACAGCGTGGCGCGGTTGTGCGTGGGGTTCGCTTCCAGCACCTTCTTCAGCAGCTTCTCGGCGCGCGTGAACTGACCCGCGTCCTCGAGCAGCACGGCCATGTTCACGAACACCTGCACCGGCGGGCTGGGCAGGCGCGTGCACTCCTCGTAGGTGCGCAGCGCGTCGTCGTCCATGCCCAGACGGTCCTGCAGCTTGGCGCACTGGAACAGGTTCTTCGCGGTGCGGTCCTTGGTGACCGCCTCCTTCCACGCGTCCAGGGCCTGCACCCACTGACCCTCGCCTTCCAGCTGCTGCGCCTTCTTCACGAAGGGCGCGGCGGCGGCGGGATCGTTGCGAGTGGCTCCAATGACGGTGTCGAGACCTGCGTTGGCCATGGGTTCTTCCTGCTCTGAAATGCGGATTGTCGTGGGGGTACGGAAGCGAAACGAACGGTCGAGGAGTCTACACCGCAGCCGGGGTCGGCTCCAGCAGGCGGATTTGCCGCCAGGCCCCCCGCTCGAAGCGCCAGGCCACCACCGCGCCGTACAGGATGATGTAGGCGCTGGCGGCGATCCAGGGCCCGGTGCTGGACAGCGCCGGGTGCGCGGAGACCAGCCACGCCCCCAGGCCCACGATCACGCCCCAGCTCAGCACGATGGTGGCGATGCCGGGCACCAGGGTGTCGCCGGCGCCGCGCAACGCGCCCGTGTAGGCGATGCCCACGGCGTCGAAGGTCTGGAAGATGGCAGCGCACACCATGAGCCGAGAGCCGATCGCGATCACTTCGCTGGCCACGGCCGGGTCGGCGTCGGACACGAACACGCCGATCAGCGGACCGCGGAACAGCGCCATGCACAGGCCGCACGCGCTCATGTACACCGTGGCCATGCCCACCGCCCAGTGCGCGCGGTTGGCGGCCACATCGGGCTTGCCCGCGCCGATGTACTTGCCCACCAATGCCGTGGTGGCCACGCTGAAACCCACCGCCGGCATGAACGACAGGTGCATGTAGCGCAGTGTGGACCAGCCCGCGGTGAGATGCATCTCGCCGAACTGGCCCACCAGCACCGTCATGAAGATCGCCCAGCAGATGATCTCGTTGCCGAACTGGATGCTGACCGGCCAGCCCAGGCGCACCAGCTCGATCAACTCGTGCACACGCGGACGCCACGACTCGCGCACGCGCAGTTCGCGTGACAGCCTGCCGAACAGGAACAGGCCCAGCGGCAAGGCGGCCTCCACCACGGTGCCGCACACAGTGGCGATGGCTGCACCCAGCACGCCGAGTGGTGGCACGAACCACACACCCGGAAGCCCCCACGAGGGCAGGCCATCGCTGCCGTAGATGAGCACGTAGTTCAGCAGCACGTTGGTGACATTGCCCAGGATGGCCGCGATGGTGATCACGCGCGGTCGCTGCAGGCCGAAGAAGAAGTTGCTCATCGACTTGCCGACCAGACCCGCGATCGAGCCGTAGGCCAGCACCAGCCCGTACTGCAGTTCCATGCGCTGCAGCTGCGGCGAATGCCCCATCCACGCGAAGAACCACGGCAGCATCAGCGCCCACGGCAGCATCACCACCACCCAGCTCGCCACGCCCAGCCACAAGCCCGCCCATCCGTAGCGTGCGGCTCCCTCGCGTCGGCCCGCCCCCACGTTCTGCGCCACGAAGGTGTTCACCACGGACAGGAAGCCGAACAGGAACGAC
>CAIPQY010000099.1 GCA_903867275.1 uncultured bacterium
GATGCGGCGATCGAGTCGCGACCGGAACTTGCGGACAGCTGCCCGCTGCCCGGCGCCCACAACCGTCGCAATGCGCTGCTGGCACTGCAGGTTGCGGCGGCGGCACTGCGCGCGGACGGCGAGGATGCGGATCTGCGCGCACTGTCCGCGCGCCTGGCCACCTTCCGCGGACTGCCGCACCGACTGGCGCTGGTGCACGATGCGAACGGCGTGCGCTGGTTCGATGACAGCAAGGCCACCACGCCCGAAGCCACGCTGCTGGCCGTTTCATGCTTCCCCGACCGACGCAAGGTGCATCTGATCGCGGGTGGTTCGGACAAGGGCTCGAACCTTTCGCCCATCGCCGAACTGGCCGGTGAACTGGCTGGCCTGTACGCCATCGGCACCACGGCACCCGTCCTGTGCACGCACGGCGGCAAGGCATGCGGCACGCTGCAGGAAGCCACACGGCGCATCCACGCGGCCCTGAAGCCGGGCGATGTGGTGCTGCTTTCCCCGGGGTGCGCCAGCTGGGATCAGTTCAAGAACTACGAGGACCGTGGCCGGCAATTCGCGGCGATGGCCCGGGGTCGGTAGCATCCCCCAGCATCATGAGGCAGGGCTGGTTCCTTCCGTTTCTGGTCGTCTCGCTCGCGGCAATCACGGGCTGCTATGCACCCGATGGCGGATTCAATCCGACCAGCGGTCGTGGCTTCACCTATGAGAGCACCAGCATGCGACCGCTCACGGTCAGCGTGATCGACACGCGCACCGAGGAGCCCTTCTTCACCATGGAGATTCCGCCGGGCAAGCAGCTCACCTTCTCGTTCAAGGAAGGCGGCGGCGATGATCCGGTGTACACGCCTGACCGCATGAACTACTCGGTGTGGGACAACGGCGTCACCACGGGTCATCTGGACAACCAGCTCACCTGCCCGCCGACCAGCTGCCGACGCATCGACGTGGAGATCCGCAAGGGACCCGTGTGGCCCGAGCCCGATCCCGCCGTGCGCCTGCGCACCGATCAGGCCGCGGATCGCCCGGCCTACGCCACCCCCAAGGGCGGCGCGGCACCGGACGCCAGCAAGAAGCAGTACGACAACTGACCGTGCTGCGCATCGGCCACGGCTACGACCTGCATCGACTGGAGCCGCTCGCGCCCGATGGCGCCGGACGCCCCTTCGTGCTGGGCGGCGTGTCGATCGCGCATGATCGCGGACCGGTGGGCCACTCCGATGGCGACGCGCTGCTGCACGCCATCACCGACGCCATCCTGGGTGCGCTGGGCGAGCCCGACATCGGGCAGCTGTTCCCAGACAACGATCCGCAGTGGAAGGGCGCCGACAGCGCCGTGTTCCTGAACGAGGCCACGCGCCGCATGCGTGCGCGCGGCTTCGAGCTGGTGAACCTGGACGCCACCATCATCTGCGAGCGACCGAAGATCGGCCCCGCCAAGGCCGGCATGCGCGCACATCTGGCGCGGCTGCTTGGCTGCACCGAGACCCTGGTGAACCTGAAGGGCAAGACCCACGAGAAGGTGGACGCCGTGGGTGAAGGCCGCGCCATCGAGGTGCACGTGGTGGCCCTGCTTTCGTCGGGAACTTCCGCCAACGGTCGCTGAATCCGCTCGGAGCCGCGGTTACACTCGCTGCATGCGAGCAGTCGTCACCGGACAAGTCGGCCTTGACAAGAAGTCCTACCTGCAGTCGGTCGCCCGAATCGCGGGCGAACGCGGCGACCGCGTGGAGCTTTTCAACGTTGGCGACCTGATGTACGGCGAGGCGCCCGATGTGCGCCCCGGCCGCATCCTGGACCTGCCGCTGAGCCGCCTGGCCAGCCTTCGCCGCGCCGCCTTCAAGGACATCATCGGCAGCACCTCGCCCGCCGAGGATCACCCCAACGTGATCGTGAACACGCACGCCACCTTCCGCTGGCGGCACGGCCTGTTCGCGGCCTTCGACTTCGATCTGCTGCGCCGCCTGAAGCCCGACATGTTCATCTGCATGGTGGACAACATCGAGGTGGTGCACCATCGCCTGCACGCCGAGCACGACATCGACGCCACGCTGAAGGACTGCATGGTGTGGCGCGAGGAGGAGATCCTGGCCAGCGAGCTGGTGGCGCAGGCCATCGGCTGCAAGGGCGGCTTCTACATCCTCAGCCGCGGTCGCCAGGTGGACACCACCGAGACCGCGCTGCGCATGGTGACGCGCCCCGAGATGCGCAAGGTGTATCCCAGCTTCCCCATGAGCCACGTCATGGACATGCCCGAGGTGCTGGCCGAGATCGACCACTTCCGCGCCGAGCTGGCCAAGCACTTCATCACCTTCGATCCGGGTGACGTGGACGAGAAGCTGCTGCTCGACAACGCCATCGCCGCCGCGCGCGAAGGCAAGGATTTCATCGAGGTGAAGGCCCACAGCTTCGGTGGCCGCAAGGATGCCGCCCCGCTGCGCGTGAGCGTGCGCGAGGTGCTGGACATCGCCGGCGACGTGGACGGCCAGATCTACATGCGCGACTTCCGCCTGATCGACCAGAGCGACATGATCGTGAGCCTGGTGCCCGAACTTGCGGGCGGCATTCCGGGCCTGTCGAGCGGCGTGGAGCGCGAACTGCACCACGCCTTCGAGCACGCCAAGGAGGTGTACGTGGTGTGGAAGCCCAAGAAGAATCCAAGCCCGTTCATCACCGAGACCGCCACCAAGATCTTCCGCAGCGTGGATGAGGCACTGGCCTTCTTCGAGGCGGAAGGCATGTTCGCCACCAAGAACCTGTTCGGGCACTGACCCGACGACCTCAGGCGACCGATCCGACCCCAGGCTGTCAGAACGCGCAACCGCCGCGCATGAAGATTCGGAAAAGAACCCAGTGACACGCACCACAACCAATCCCGTCCGCGCGCGCGGCTTCACCCTTGTCGAGCTGATGGTGGTGATCGCCATCATCACGCTGCTGGTGGGACTGCTCGTGGTGGCCATCGGCCGTGCGCGTGGCGCCGCCGTGAACACCGCCGATCAGGCCAATCTGCGCTCGATCGCCAGCGCCGCCAACACCTACGCCAGCAGCAACAAGGGACGCCTGCCAAGCCCACGCACCGACACGCCGGGCCGATGGGGATCGCTCACCAAGGATCCCAAGGTCGCCTTCAATGCCACCAGCAACTCGCGCGATGACAGCGCCAACGCGTACAAGACCTGGGTGGTGGCGGAGCCCACCGGCACCAACGCCGACACGATCGACGCCACGAAGAATGTGGAGACGCTGGCCGCCCTGGAGAAGGGCAGCATGTGGAACTACCTCGGCGACGCGAAGCTGTATCGAAGTCCGATGGATCCATCCGCGCGTCCCCGCAGCTATTCGATCAACGCATTCGTGGGGGTGCTGTATGCCGACGACTTCGACGGCCTGCCTGGCGGTTCCCAGGGCTCGGGCGCCTGGATCTCCTACAACTATGGCTACGACACCCGTACCCTGAGCCGCATTCGCCAGCCCTCTGGCACCTTTTACGCCATCGGCGAGTGGGACAAGTACAAGTCCAAGACGCAGGTGGATGGCTGGAACTACGGTGGCTATCTGGCCAACCCGGATCCCACCAAGGGCGTGAAGTGGTTCGATGCCCCCGCCATCTGGTCCACCCCTCAGTATCAGGTGAACCTGAGCAACTGCGACGGCAGCACGTCCGCCTACCAGATTCAGAGCAAGTCCCTGCGCGACGGCAAGGTGGTCACGGACCCTGTCAACGGCTACGCGGATTTCACGGGTGAGTCCAAGCCCGACCTGGTCGGCCTGAAGGCCCTGATCCTGCCCGGACTGATCAAGTAGGCCCCCGCGAGGCGCAACGTCCGATTTGAGTGGCCCAACCGACCGGCGGTTTCTATTATCGCTCAAATCTGAAGGCAATTCGCTTTCCCCATCGCTGCCGTGGGGCAGAATGGGACACACCGCCACGCA
>CAIPQY010000100.1 GCA_903867275.1 uncultured bacterium
GCACACGCTGGGCGCCACGCCGATGGTGAGCGCGTAGGTGTTGCGCGTGCCGCTGCTCAGGTAGGTCTCCAGCAACAGCGTGTCGCTGCCGCTGGTGTTGCTGTAGCTGAACGACTCGTTGGTGGCGTTGCCGGACTCGTCCGACAGCAGTGCCGACGCGTCGCACGCGCTCCACAGGCGGAAGTCCACATCGCCGTTGTTCAGCGTGGCCACGCTGCTCACGGAAAGCGTCTGGCCCTGCGGCACATCGATGGCGTACCAGTCGGGACTGAGGCGCTTCACGATCAGTCCGGTGTAGGTGCCCGGCTGCAGCGCGTGCGCGGCGGCGCAGGTGTCGTTGGGCTCCATCGAATCGTCGCTGCCAGCGGTCATGAAGCCCGCGAAGCCGCCGCTGCTCAGCGCCACATCCCAGCGGCCAAAGCCATCCCAGCCGGTCGGGTTGTAGCACGTGCTGGTGCCGCAGGTCAGCAGGCCGTAGAGCATCTGCGACGATTCCTCGTACAGGCCGGATCCGCTCGAACCTGGCTCGGTGATGCCGACGGACCACAGCATGCGCGACCAGTTGGGGCCGTAGTTCGTGCCACAGCCGTTGTCGGTGGCGGTCTTGGTGCCGAAGCTGATCTCCTGCGGATAGCCGTTCGGATGATGGATGCACACGGAAGTCGTGCCGTTGGCGGGATTCATGGTGAGCCAGCCGGCCCAGTGCACGCTGCTCGGCAGCGCGCCGCGGATCATGAGCAGCGTGCAGTCGCTCGCCGCGTGCGTGGCCAGCAGATCGGTGCCGCCGGTCACGGCCACCCATGCGTCCAGCGGGCCATCACATTCGCCGGTGCGGTAGAAGAAGCGAAGCCCCGCGCTGTTGGCTTCGGTCTGCGTCTTGATGCAGTGGTTGGCGGTGCTGAAATACGGCGTTTCATCGCCAGCCACGGTGGCCATCAGCTGGCCCGAGCACGCGAAGTTGCCGCCGTTGCGCGTGAAGGCGATGCGACCTGCGGCGTTCGACAGGTCGGACCAGGTTGGATAGCACGCCGGCTGGTTGTGACACGCACCGGTCAATTGCTGCGCGGCCATGCCGAAGATGTCGCGATAGCCGTGCGCGTATTCCACGCCGTCGAACGGCAGCGCCCTCGCCTCGACGCCATCGGGCACGAACCATTCCAGACGAGCCACGGCGCCGTTGGTGAACACGCCCCATGCTTCGCCGTTGTCGAAGGGACCCACGCCCTCGATGGGTCCCACGGTGCTGGGATCGTCGCCGGGCGCATCAAGATAGATCTGCTCGCCCGCGCCAAGATGCAGGCCGCGAAGATGCAGTCGCGTGTTCAGCGATCCAAGCGCCTCCACTTGGCAGCGCCACACGCGTCCGCCTTCAACCTGCACCCACTGACCGTCGGCGAGCGACAGGTCCACCGGCACCTGCACGCCGAATCGAAGCGGTGCGGGTTGTTCAAGTTGGTCGTCTTCCATCATCAGCGACACTTCGTCCACGGGTGGCAGCACGGTGACCGGCGCCGCGATGAACTCCAGCTGCATGCGCCGCGAGAAGCCCAGCGCTTGTTCGGGTTGCGCGAGAGGTTGTCCATGCACCCCATGGCCGGGCACGCCGCGCGGGGTCACGCCCGCGAATGCCACACCTGCCGCGACGAATGAAGCGGTGCACCAGGCGAGCAGATGCTGGCGGGGTGGATGGGGCATGTCTGGGCGCAGTCTCTTGGCCCGAGAACAGTACGACGCAGGCAAGCAAATCCAAGCCGCAACTCGGCAGTTTTTGGGCTTGAGGCAGGGTTGTGCTGCGGCCCTGCCGAAGCAGTATCCGAGAACCTGATTCGCGGCCCGAGCGGGGGGTGTTGCGCGGGTGGATGGGGCTTTCAGCGTCGCCAGCCCGGGCACCCTCCCAGACGGAACCGCTACCTTCGCCCGCATGCACAGTGACCTGACCCAGACCGGCGCCGCTCGCGAGCAGTCCATGTTCCGCACCGTGTTCGCCGGCCTGTTCGGCAACCTGCTCGAATGGTTCGACTACGCGGTGTTCGGGTTTCTGGTCGGGCCGATCGGCGCAGCGTTCTTCCCGGCCGACAACCCCTCGGTGCAGAACCTGAAGGCCTGGGGCCTGTTTGCGGTGGGATTCTTCGCCCGCCCGATCGGCGGCATCGTGCTTGGGCGCATGGGTGACCGGAAGGGCCGCCGATGGCTGCTCACGGTGTCGGTGGCGCTGATCGCCCTCAGCACGCTGGTGATCGGCTGCCTTCC
>CAIPQY010000101.1 GCA_903867275.1 uncultured bacterium
ACCTTCAGGCGGCCGCCGGTGCCGCTGCGCAGCCACGCCGCGCGTGCGGCATCCACGCCGTACACCTGCGAGGCATCGATGAACGCGCTGACCTTGTTCACCTGCTGACGCGGCGACGTGGTGCCGGTGGCGGGGTTGAACGCCGAGCGATCCATCCAGATCTTCTTGGTGCCGGTGGAGGCGGGGTCGAACCACACGTCGCCGGTCGGCACCGCGATGTCGAACGCCTCGGTGAAGCCCGCCGCGGCCAGACCGATGTCGTGATCCAGGAACTGGCCAAACTCGTACCAGCAGGTCGACAGGCCGCGTTCATCGGCGGTGGTTGCGCCGGCCTGATCCCCCAAGGCGTTGCTGATCGCGCGCGCGCTTGGTCGCGTGGCGCCGGCGGGCGTCGAGATGCCGTCGCCGTATTTGGCACCGCTCGCTTCGCGCAGGTAGTCGGTTCCGGCCGAGCCCCAGGCGCGATTGGTGAGGTTGTTGCCGCTGCCATCAAGCGACCGGAATTCTGGCCCGCCGGCGGTGGGCGGCGCCGGCTTGCGCGGCGCGGCCGCGGCGCTGGTTGCGTGCGCCTTGCCTGACTGGCGCCAACCCGTGCGCGAATTGGCGATGGCGGGGTCGACCCGCTGGCCGACGGCATCGGAGGTCTGCCCAGCCGCCGCCGCCATCAAACCGGTGATCAGGATGCAGGCCACGGTCTGGGTGGCGCTTCCTCCAACGCCAACCAGTCCGTTTCCAACCAGCGCGTGAGACAGCCTTCGAACAATTGACGGGTTCGTGTCCATGGCGATCCTTTCAGGATGCTCGCGGCGCGGTGCCGCATTGGGAAGTGTCGAGACGCGTGACGGAGATCGTTGCTTTCGATCGCGGGACCGGGACGGACCCGCGCGGGAACTTCACGATATTTCTCCGCAACGCGAAGAGTTATGGTTGCCGAGCGGTGGCCGGCGCCTTCAGCGTCTCGTTCAGCAGGGCGCCCAGTCGCACGCCGGCAGCCTGCAGGCGCGCGTTCAGCGTGGGGCTCCACTGCTTGTAGTAGTCGTCGTTCACGCCGTCGTTGCCCGGGGCCTTGGCGTACAGCTGCACCGTGATGGCGAAGGACTCGTTGGCCCAGTCCAGCGGATTGGTGCTGGCCGCCCATGCCTTGCGCTGATCGTCGGTGATGGCCTGGCGCAGATCGGCGCTCATGGTGGCCCAGCCGCCCTTGGTGTCGCGCAGACGCCGCTGGATCAGGTCGGTGTCCCACACCTTGTGCATGTTCGACTTCTTGCCGAAGCTGGTCACGGTGAGCTTGTTGCCGCCCAGATCCTCCTTGTACGACACGTGCATGGGCTGGTGCACATCGCCCACGAAGTGCAGCAGCAGTTTCAGCGCCTCGGCTCGCTCGGCCTTCGGCCGGCTGGTGTCCTTCAGGATGTCGCGGTACTTGGCGATGCTGGTGACCACCTGCTCGCCCTTGGCGCCGTCGCGCTGCATGTCCACGCTGGTCGCCCCGCGCGGCACGTTGATGTAGTGCAGCGGCTTGATCCAGTCGTATTGCTTGTCGCTGCGCACCTCGTCGGCCCAGCATGCGGCGTCGGCCACGGTCTGGTCATCCAGGAGTTCGGCCACGGCCTTCGCGGTCTGCTTGTCCAGCTGCGCCGCGGCGATCGCGCCCACGATGCGGTGGCCTTCGCCTCCCCAGGCGAAGCATGTTCGGGCGAGAAGCAGAAGGGTGATCGCGGCGATGTGGCGCATGCACGCAGCGTAGTCGATTGCAGCGCGCATCCAAAGCCATGCAGCGACGGTCACGAAGTCTTGGGCGTGATGTCGTAGCTCTTCACCACCGCGCCGTTGGCCTCGCGCTCGCTGCGGCCGCCCTTGTCCGACGCCTGAAGCGCCGAGCGCACGAAGTCCACCGTGGCCTTGTCGGGCCCCACGCGCACGCGCATGTGGCCGGGGCTGCCGAAGATGGTGCCCGAGTCGTAGCCATATTCCTCGGCGCTGCGGGTGCCGCCCAGCGCGTTGCCCGGCTGCGGCACGCACTGATAGATCACGCCATCGCGCTCGCTCTGCACATACAGGTGGTCGTGCCCGTGGAACACCGCGCTGACGCCGTTCTTCGCCAGCAGCTGGTGGATGGGCATGGACCAGCCCACGCGGTGCTCGGCGAAACCGTCGCTGCCATCGGCGTTCTTACCGCCCCACTCGAAGAAGGGCGCGCTTTCCACGCCGCCGCGCGCCTCGGTGCCGCCCACGCCGCCCACCAGATGATGGATGAACACGAACTTGTACTTCGCCTTCGAGTCGGTCAGCGTCTTCGTGAGCCAGTCGTACTGCTGCTTGCCCAGCGTGAATGACCAGCTGCTGTCATCGGGCTTCAGCGCTTCCTTGGGTTGCCCACCCTCACCGGGACCGCTGCCACGACCGCTGCCGCGTGCGCGGTCTGTGGTCTGCCAGAACGGGTCCAGCACCA
>CAIPQY010000102.1 GCA_903867275.1 uncultured bacterium
TGCTGCTGTACGTGACCAGCCGCCTGACCGTGGGTGGTCGCGCGCATGCCATGCAGGCGAAGGCGAGCGTGCGCAGGCAGGAGCGGCCCATGGGCGCTTGGGGCACGCTTGCGTGCTGGATGGTGGTCGGCGGCGTGGCGCTGGTGGCCGGGCTGCCTCACATCGGCACCATCCTGGCCAGTCTGGCGCCCCCCGGGCAGTGGTATGGCACCGTGCTGCCCGAGGTGGTCACGGTGGATGGTTGGCGCGACGCACTCACCCATCCGCTTGCGGTGAGCAGCATTCGAAACAGTCTGGTGCTGTCGCTGTGCGCCACGGCAGCCGCGACGGTGGTGGGGTTGGTGGCGGCCAGGCTGATCGTTCGGGGCAAGGTGCGGGGTCGCGGGGCGATCGATGCGCTGCTCATGCTTCCGCTGGCGGTGCCCGGGCTGGTGATGGCGTTCGGGTTCATCGCCATGAGCCTGGAGTGGCCGTTCGGCGGTCGCATGCCGCCGGGTGTGGCGGGGGTGATGGGTGCCATCCTGCCTGCCGGATGGCTTGCCTGGCTCGCCGATGCGCCGCTCAAGTCGGTCGTGAACATCCTGGGCGCCGATCCCAACCCATTTCCGCTGCTGGCCGTGGCTTACGCCGTGCGCCGCATGCCCTACGTGGCGCGGAGCGCGGTGGCCGGCATGGAGCAGACCAGCGTGAGCCTGGAGGAGGCGGCGCACAACGCCGGCGCCAGCCGCTGGACCGTGACCCGGCGCGTGGTGCTGCCGCTTGTGGCGGCGAACGTGGTGGCCGGGGCGCTGCTCGCCTTCAGCTTCAGCATGCTGGAGGTGAGCGACAGCCTGCTGCTGGCGCAGCGGGAACGCGACTACCCGATCACCAAGGCGATCTACACCCTGTACGACCGACTGGGCGACGGCGAGATCGTGGCCAGCGCCATGGGCGTGTGGGCCATGGCGCTGCTGGCGGTGACGCTGCTCGGGGCCAGCGCCATCATGGGCAAGCGCATGGGCGCCCTGTTCCGCGCCTAGCGGTGCAAGGGGCGACCGACCGCAAGGGCTTGTCTATACTCGTTCCCCATGCCCTACACCCTGAGTCCCGACGAGACCTACGGCCTCGACGTCGAGACCACCGAGTACCTGAAGGATCACGTGAAGGCGCCCGATCGCTGGGTGCTCAACTTCGGTCCGCAGCATCCCGCCACGCACACCACGCTTCGCATCGTGCTGGAACTGGACGGCGAGCGCGTGGCCCGCGCCACGCCGCACATCGGCTACCTGCACAGCGGCTTCGAGAAGCTGGGTGAG
The DNA here is from genome assembly GCA_903867275.1 of uncultured bacterium. Lineage (GTDB taxonomy): Bacteria > Planctomycetota > Phycisphaerae > Phycisphaerales > SM1A02 > SYAC01. The sequence continues at coordinate 1,296 of CAIPQY010000102.1, forward strand.
CACCACGACTGGAACCAGTGGGTGTGCACCGCAAGCCGCATGGACTACGTCAGCCCGATCGTGAACGACATCGCCTGGCACACGGCGGTGGAGACGCTGTTCGGCATCGACGTGACCCCGCGCTGCAAGGTCGTCCGCACCATCATGGCGGAGCTTGGCCGCATCCAGAACCATCTGCTGTGCGTGGGCGCGGCGGGCCTCGACCTCGGCGCGTTCACCGGCTTCCTGTACGGCTTCAACGAGCGCGAATTCATCTACGACATCGTGGAGTACGTGAGCGGCCAGCGCTTCCATCCGGACTGGACGCGCGTTGGCGGTGCCTGGCGCGACCTGCCCGATGACGAGCAGTTCGCGCGCATGGTGCGCAGCTTCATCGATGTGCGCCTGCCCAAGGCCCTGAGCGATCTCGAGGGTCTGCTGAACAAGAACCGCATCTTCCGTGATCGTCTGGAAGGCGTTGGCGTGATCAGCCACGCCGACGCGATCGCGTGGAGCCTGAGCGGCCCCATGGCGCGCGCCTCGGGCGTGCGCCGCGACCTTCGCAAGGACGAGCCCTACCTGTGCTACGCGCCCAACTGGGATGGCGAGGGCGCCGATCCGGTGAAGTTCAGCGTGGCGGTGGGTTCCAAGGGCGACTGCTTCGAGCGCTATCTGGTGCGCCTGGAAGAGCTCAAGCAGAGCGCGCGCATGATCGATCAGCTGATCGACCGCATTCCGAAGGGGCCCATGAACGTGGGCACCGACTCGAAGGCCGTGCTGCCGTCCAAGGGCGACGTGTACGGAAGCATCGAGGGCACCATCCAGCAGTTCGAGCTGATCATGCACAATCGCGGCTGGGATGTGCCGGTGGGCGAGACCTACACGGCCATCGAAGGCCCCAACGGAGAGCTCGGCTTCTTCCTGGTGGGTGGCGGCGGCAAGCTGCCGTGGCGCGTGCGCTGCCGCCCGCCGTGCTTCATGAACTATCAGGTGTTCTCCAAGTTGATCGAGGGACACCAGCTGGCCGACGTGGTGGCCGTGATCGGCAGCATCAACATCATCGCCGCAGAACTGGATCGCTAGTCAAGGAACTGCATACCCATGGCATGGACCGCAAAGCCCTCCGCAACGCAGCGCATCGAGCGCCGCGCCGAGCCCTACGTGACCGCCGCGCTTGCGGCGAAGTGGACGCAGGACATCCTGCCCAAGTACGCCACCAAGCATGGCGCGCTCATGCCCATCCTGCATGAGATCCAGCACGAGCATCGCTTCATTCCGTATCAGGCGATGCTCGAGTTGGCCAAGTTCCTCGAGATCACGCCCGCTGCCGTGCTGGACACCGTCACCTTCTACGACGAGTTCACCACCGAGCCGCTCGGCCAGTGCGTGATCGGCATCTGCCAGAGCATCGCCTGCGAGGTGTGCGACCACAAGAAGCTGCTCGACCACGTGCGTCAGCGCCTGGATCTGGAGCCGCGAGAGACCACCGACGACGGCAAGTTCACGCTGCTCACCATGGAGTGTCTGGGCAGCTGCGACACGGCGCCCGTGGCGCTGTTCAACGACGTGCTGCACGAGAAGCTGACCATCGAGAAGATCGACCAGCTGATCGACGAGGCGAAGGCGGGCAACGCCGCCCACGGTCACGCATGAGTGAGGGCGTGGCCAGCCACGACCAGCAGCCCGGCATCGCGCGCAGCGTGGGCCAGGCGATCGGCATCGTGTGGCAGGCCATCCGCACGCCCGTGGCGGGGCAGGCGGTCGAGGTGTCCCGACGCAGTGAAACCGTGCAGCAGGGTGGTGTCACGCTGCGACGAACGACGATCGATGAAGTGGTGGTGGATCAGCCGCCCCGCAAGAACCCAACGAACTGAATCCCATGAAGCTTTCCGAACCCGTCCTGACCAAGCGCATCCCCACCGCACCCTTCGGTGACCCGAAGCAGCGTCACACCGTCGGCTTCGACGAGTACGTGAAGACCGGCGGCTATCAGGCGCTCGAGAAGGCGCTGAGCATGGAGCCCACCGCGGTGGTGAACACCGTGAAGGACGCCATCGTGCGCGGTCGAGGCGGTGCAGGCTTTCCTGCCGGCCTGAAGTGGAGCTTCCTGGCACCGATCGACGGTGGTCGTCGCTATCTGGCGATCAACTGCGACGAGGCGGAGCCCGGCACCTTCAAGGATCGCCTGCTGTGCGACTTCGATCCGCATCAGGTGCTCGAGGGCATCGCCATCGCCTGCTACGCGTGCCAGCTCGACACCGCCTACTTCTTCATCCGTGGCGAGTATCACCATCAGGCGCGCGTGATGCAGAAGGCCATCGAGGAGGCGTATGCCGGCGGCATCTTCGGCAAGCAGGGGCTGTTGAAGGGCAAGAGCAAGTTCGCGGTGGATTGCATCCTGCATCGCAGCGCCGGCGCGTACATCTGCGGCGAGGAGACCGGTCTGCTGGAGGCGATCGAGGGCAAGCGCGGCTGGCCACGCATCAAGCCGCCGTTCCCCGCGGTGAAGGGCCTGTTCGGTCGGCCCACCATCGTGAACAACGTCGAGACGCTCGCGGCCGCCGCGCATGTGGTGGAGCGTGGCGCCGACTGGTGGAAGGGCATCGGCACGCAGAGCCGCCATCCGGGTGGCATGCCCAGCTTCGGTCCCAAGCTGATGGGCGTGAGCGGACACGTGAATCGCCCCGGCGTGTATGAGGCGCCGCTTGGCGTGAAGCTGAGCGAGCTGGTGAACGACTACTGCGGCGGCATGCGCAACGGCAAGAAGTTCAAGGGAGCGATCGCCGGTGGCGTGAGCATGGGTGTGCTGGGCACCGACCAGTTCGATGCGCCGATGGACTATGACATCGGCCGCGACTACCAGGTGCTGGGCCTCGGCACGGCGTGCCCCACGGTGTTCGACGAGGACACCGACATGGTGGCCGTGGCGCGCAACATCGCGCGCTTCTTCAAGAACGAGAGCTGCGGCCAGTGCACGCCATGCCGTGAGGGCAGTGGCTGGATGCTGAAGAGCCTGCTGCGCATCGAGCGCGGCGATGGCACCAGCGCGGATCTCGATCTGCTGCTCGAGGTGGCTGGCAGCATGGGTCTGACGCCCGGCACCACCATCTGCGGCCTTGCCGACGGCAACAACTGGGCGGTGCGAACCATCGTCAACAAGTTCCGTGGCGAGTTCGAGGCGCGCGTGAAGCCGAAGTTCGTGCCCGTGTACGTGACCGCGGGCCGCTGAGGCAAGCGCCGCGCGGCCCGGATTCACTGGTGACCAACGCAATCCGCGTGGCGTGAGGCAGCTGTGCTGTGGCGTTGGCGAATCCGTCGCGACCACGCCCCGCTGGTGTGTGTACGTGTGCATCGCCGATGCGTGACGGCGCTGCGCTGCGGTTCGCTTCAGGTTGGGGCGCACCTCGGGGATTTTTCGTTGCAAGTGCGAAGGTGTGGGTTAGGACTGGGGCCCACTGGGCACCGGCCCGGTCGCCTCGCTTTGTGGCGATTGATCGACACCCTTCCCTGGAGCATCCGCCA
>CAIPQY010000103.1 GCA_903867275.1 uncultured bacterium
CCGTTGTAGGGCACGGTGTCCAGCGCCACGTGCACGCGGTTGTACATCTGCAGGTGCGAGCGTTGATCCGGCGTGATGCCCACCATCTCCACGCGTTCAAGTGGCACGCCCGCGTCGATGCAGAGCCGTTGAAGCACCTGCTGCACGGCTGGATCCACCAGCCCCGTCGACTTCAGCAGCAGCCGTGACTCGGGCACGGCGCGCATCGCGCGCGCCCACAGGGCCACCGTGGCGGGACCGATCTTGGCCGCGTTGTTGAAGCTGCCGAAGGTGAAGGGGGCATCCTCGGGCGGCATGGCCGGATCGGGCGCATCGGCGAGCGGCGTGTAGCAGAGGAAACAGGGGTCGATGCGCAGCAGCCGTTCGGTGCACCAGCGCTCGCTGCCGGGTGGATCGGTGATCGAGTCCACGATGCGCCCATCCACCGCCGGCAGGCCGGTGGTGTCGGGGTAGCCGATCGCGGTGACGATCACGGGTGCGGGCTTCCGTGCCAGCGCTGGAAGCCGGTTGTCGGCGGTGTGTCCGTTCAGTTCAACGAGCACATCGATGCGTTCGCGGCGGATCAGCGCGTCCAGCGCCGCATCATCCAGCAGGTGCACGTCGTGCCATGCGTGGGCCATGCGCTGCAATCGAAGTCGCAGCGGATCCTGATGCGCGTGCGCCGCGTTCGCGAAGGCGATCACCTGCGTGCCCGCCGGCGGATGCTGGAACAGGGGCTCCACGAAGGAACCAACCGCATGGCCGTTCAGATCGCTCGAGAGCACGCCCACGCGCAGCGGTTCGCCGACGGCATGCGCGGGTGGCTCGGGCGCCGGCATGGAGGCGCCGAAAGCCTGATGCTCGCGCAGCACCAGCGCCGGGTCGGCCTCCACGTAGTGCAGCATCAGCAGCATGTTCGATCGCAGATCGGCTGCGTCGGGGTGCTGCGCCAGGCAGGCGCGCATCGCGGCGATGGCCTCGTCGGTTCGTCCCGCGCGCGCCAACGCGACGGCGTGATTGCTGCGCAGGGGAGGCCACTCCGGAAAGTGACGCAGCCCTTCCTCGGCAGCCTGCGCCGCGCCGCGCACATCGGCGCTGATCAGCAGCGCGGTGGTGAGTTCCAGCCACGCCTCATCGGCGGTGGGATCCAGCGCGCAGGCCGTGCGCCACGCCTCGATGGCCGGCACGGGCTGCTGCGCCATCATCAGGCTCTCGGCAAGGCTTCGAAGGAGCAGCGGATTGCCCGGCTGCATTTCCGTCGCGCGCCGCAGCTGATGCGCGGATTGCACATGGTCGCCTGCGCGTCGAAGCAGCACGCCCAGCAGCACCGTGGCCTCCACGTCCTTCGGATGCAGGCGTTGCCGCATGCGCGCGGACTCCAGCGCCTGCTTCAAGCGTCCGCTGTCGGCGTCCTGCATGGCGCGGATCCAGAAGTCGCTGGTCATCTGCGGGCGAGTATAGAAACGCGCGCCGCACCGCCAAAAAGAAAGCGGCCCGCTCCGAGGAGCGGGCCGCACGGGTTCAGGCGGGTTGCCCGCGACTCACTTCACGTCGCTGGGGATGCGCATGCTGTAGAAGCTGCGGTACACGAACACCAGCGCGATGGCGAACAGCACGCCGCCGATCCAGTTCTTGTAGCCCTGGATCTGCGGCTGCACCGCGATCTCCACGGCCAGCAGGCCGAAGAGGGTGGTGAACTTGATCACCGGGTTCAGGCTGACCGAGCTGGTGTCCTTGAAGGGATCACCCACGGTGTCGCCCACCACGGTGGCCGCGTGCAGGTCGGTGCCCTTGGCGCGCATGTCCACTTCCACGATCTTCTTGGCGTTGTCCCATGCGCCGCCGGCGTTGGCCATGAAGATGGCCTGGAACAGGCCGAAGAACGCCATGGCGATCAGGTAGCCGATGAAGAAGTAGGGGTTGAAGAAGGGCAGGGCGAGGGCCATGCAGAACACCACGATGAAGATGTTGAACATGCCCTTCTGCGCGTACACGGTGCAGATGCGCACGACTTCCTTGCTGTCCTCCACGCTGGCCGCGGCCTTTTCCAGGTTGATGTTCTTCTTGATGAAGAGCACCGCCTGGTACGCGCCGGTGACCACCGCCTGCGTGCTGGCGCCGGTGAACCAGTAGATCACCGAACCACCCACGAGCAGGCCGAGCAGGATCTCGGGACGCACGATGGAGAGCTTCTCCACCACGCCGCCGTACAGCTTGTCGAGCAGCAGGATGATGCCGAACACCATCGTGGTGGCGCCCACCACGGCGGTGCCGATCAGCACCGGCTTGGCGGTGGCCTTGAAGGTGTTGCCGGCGCCGTCGCCCTTCTCGAGCAGGTGCTTCGCCTCGGCGAAGTTGGCGTCGATGCCGAAGTCGCGCTTCAGCTCCTCCTTGATGCCGGGCTGGCTCTCGATCTGGCTCAGCTCGAACACGCTCTGCGCGTTGTCGGTGACCGGACCGAAGCTGTCCACCGCGATCGTGACCGGGCCCATGCCCAGGAAGCCGAAGGCGATGAGGCCGAAGGCGAAGATCGGCGCCGCGAAGTCGTACTTCGCGGGCATCAGCGCCTGCACATCGGGGTTCATGCTGGCCCACCAACCCACGGCCATCAGGCCGGCGATGACCAGACCCTTCCAGAACGCCGAGAAGTTGCCGGCCACGAAGCCCGACAGGATGTTCAGGCTGGCGCCGCCCTGCTGGCTGGCGTTCACCACCTCGCGCACGTGGCGGCAGGTGGTGCTGGTGAACACCTTGGTGAACTCGGGGATCAGCGCACCGGCGAGCGTGCCACAGCTGATGATCAGCGACAGGATCCACCACAGGCTGGAGAAGTGGTAGGTCATCGTGTCCACCGCCACCACGCCACCCACGGGCTGGCCGCTGGCATTGGTCTCGACGACGGCCTGCGCGCCGAGGGTCACGGACTCGCTGAACTGGCCGAGCAGCGCCCAGCTGGCGAGGAAGGTGATGCCGATCGACACGATGCTGGTGATCCACACGAGCCACGTGAGCGGGGCTTCCTCGTGGAACTCCTTCTTGCCGGAGTAGCTGGCCTTGCTGTGGGCCTCGTTGATGAAGTAGCTGAGCAGGCTGGTGACGATCATCAGCGCGCGCATCGTGAACAGCCACACGATCAGCTTGGCGCAGGTGACCTGACCCATCTCGCCGCTGTCGCCGAGCGCCAGCGCCAGGAAGGCGATCAGCGCCACGCCGGTCACGCCGTAGGTCTCGAAGCCGTCGGCGGTGGGGCCCACGGAGTCGCCGGCGTTGTCGCCGGTGCAGTCGGCGATCACGCCGGGGTTCTTCGGATCATCCTCGGGCAGCTTGAAGACGATCTTCATCAGATCGCTGCCGATGTCGGCGATCTTGGTGAAGATGCCGCCGCAGATGCGCAGCGCGCTGGCGCCAAGGCTCTCGCCGATGGCAAAGCCGATGAAGGCCGGACCGACCAGGTTGGCCGGCAGGTACTTCAGGATCACGATCATGAAGAACAGCTCCACGCTCACCAGCAGCAGGCCCACGCTCATGCCGCTGCGCAGGGGGATGCTGAGCACCGGCAGGCCCTCGCCCTTCAGGCTGGCGAATGCCGTGCGGCTGTTGGCGGTGGTGTTGATGCGGATGCCGAACCACGCCACGCCGTAGCTGCCCAGGATGCCCAGCACGCTGGCGGCCAGGATGACGAACAGGTCGAAGCCGCTCTTGTGCTCCAGGTAGCCGAAGTAGTAGATCATGCAGGCGCCGATCAGCACCCACAGCACCGCCAGGAACTTGCCCTGCTGCCACAGATAGCTCTTGCAGGTCTCCCAGATGATGTTGCTCACCGCGGCCATGCTCTTGTGCACGGGCAGCGCCTTCGTCTGCGCGTACTGCAGCCAGCCGAACGAGGCGGCCAGGATGCAGACCAGCAGGCCCAGCATCATCAGGTGGTTGCCCTGGATGGTGGACGAGCCAACCTTGAAGTTGGCCAGATCGATGGAAGGCACCTTCAGGTCGGCCTCGCCTGCCAGCGCGGGGGCTGCCAGGAGGAGGGGAAGGGCGATGGCGGTGAGAGCCGTCAGGCTCCGGGAGAAACGGGTCTTCATTGGATTGGGATCCCTCTTGTGTGTCCGGGAACTCGCGTTCCCGTGAAGGGGCGCAAGGGTAGCGGCCGAGGGGGGTTCTGGCAATGCATGGTCGTGTTCAGAGTGCGGTAGGGTTCGCACATGCTCGGCAACCGCCTTCGCAAGCGCCACGACCAGCTCCGCAAGTGGGCGGCACGCGCCGGCATCGAGGCTTTTCGTCTGTATGAACGGGATATTCCCGAGTTTCCGCTCACCGTGGACTGGTACGCCGGCGAGGTGGTGGCCTGGCTGCACCCGCGCACGCGCGACGACACGCCGGAACTGGAGGAGGCCCACCGGGCGCGATGCGTGCAGGAGATCCGCGAGGGGCTTGGCATCGACGAGGCCAGGCTGTTCCTGAAGACGCGTCGCAGGCAGCGCCGTCGCCGCGACGGTGGCGAGGCCGAAGGCGACGAGGCGGGGCAGTACGAGCGTGTGGGGCAGTCGAACGCCATGCGCGTGGTGAGCGAGCAGGGGCTGAAGTTCGAGGTGAACCTGAGCGACTATCTCGACACCGGGCTGTTCCTCGATCACCGCATCACCCGCGACATGGTGCGGCAGCGGGCGCAGGGCAAGCGCGTGCTGAACCTGTTCGCCTACACCGGCAGCTTCACCTGCTACGCGCTGGCCGGCGGCGCCGCGGCCACCACCACCGTGGACCTGTCGAACACCTATCAGGCGTGGACCGAGCGCAACATGCGGCTGAACGGCTTCGAGCCCTCGCGCGAGCACCGGTTGATCCAGGGCGACTGCGTGCAGTTTCTCGAGCGCGGTCCGCGCAAGAACGAGCGCTACGACATCGTGGTGTGCGATCCGCCCACCTTCAGCAACAGCAAGCGCATGGCCGAGGACAGCTTCAGCGTGGATCGCGACTGGCCGCGGCTGATCGCCACCATGCAGCCATGGCTGGCCGACGAGGCGGTGGTGTGGTTCAGCACCAACTCGCGCGGACTGCAGTTCGACGCGGCGCAGCTGCCGGTGGGGTTCGCCGCGCGCGACATGACCGATCGCACGCGCAGTCCCGACTTCGCCGAAGGGCGCGGCCACCGCGCGTGGATGGTGGCGCGCCAATCCACCTTCGATGCGTGGAAGGCGCGGCGCGGGGCGCGCGGATCGCAGCCCGATGCCGAAGCGAACGAGCAGGCGTGAACCGCGCTCAGTCGCCCAGATGCAGCAGGAATTCCGGGTTGTCCGGCAGGTTGGCGAAGGGCTTGTCGTCGGCCTTGCCGTCCTTCAGCTTGTAGCGCAGGATCTGCTTGCCTTCGCGACTGCCCACATACAGCGAGTCGCCCTTGATCACCAGCGCCGACGGCGCCTTCAGGCCGCCCTCGCCCTTCTTCACGAAGGTCTCCACGGCGCCCGTGGCCAGCGTCACCTTGAAAATGCTGTCGCAGCCGTTGTCGCCGATGTACATGCTCATGCCGTCGGTCGCGAAGGCGACCTGGATCGGGTGCACCAGTCCGTTCTGCGCATCCGCCACGATCTTGGTGCGCCGACCGGTGGTGGTGTCGTACACGCTCACCCGCGAGCCGGTGCGGTCGCACACGTACAGCTGGCCGTCGGGGCCGAACGCGATGCCGCGCACCTCGGCCACGCCTTCGGGGCTGCTCGTGGCGTTGGGAACCACCACGCCGGGCGCAAGGTCGGCGAGATGCGTGAGTGCCGGCGGCGGTGACAGCGGTTCGCCGGCGTTCGGCTGACCCAGGCCCACGTATCGCGTGACGGTGTTGGTGTCCTGATTGCTCACGTACACCTGGCCCTCGGCGGAGATGGCCATCTGATAGGCGTGCACCATCGCCGGGTTCTTCGGGCCAAGTTCCACGAAGTTGCCCACGAAGGGATACTGGCCGTTCGCGTCCTTGGCACCGAAGTGCAGGATGCGCGTGTCCTTCGAGTACGCGTTCATCACCAGGAAGCCGCCGCCGGGAAGTGGCGTGAGGCCGCGCAGATCGTGCGGCGCGAGTCCGGCCGGACCATTGGGAAGCGGCGCGTTCACGGGTCCCTTCAGTTCGCCTTCGCCGGTGAGGCCCCACACGCCCTGCGGCTTGCCGTCCTCGCCGTGCATGGTGAGCAGCCACTGCACATCGGTGGGCTTCGCGGTGTGATCGTGCGTGCGCTTGTCGGCCTTCTTGCTCTTCTTGTCGTCGTCGCTGCCGGCGGGCGCGCTGGATGCGGCATCCGTCGCAGCCGCGGCTTCATCCTTCTTGTCCTTGTCGTGCTTGTGCTTGCCCTTCTTGCCGTCATCGGTGGGGTCGGACTGACTGGGGGCCGGCGTGGCATCGACGGACGCGTGGTCATCGTGGTGGCGATCCTTGCGCGACGGCTTGCCGTCCCCGCAACTGATCAGGGCTGCCAACAACAGCAGGCTGGATGTGGCGAGCAGTGAGCGCAGGGGGCGGGTCGATGGGCGCATGGGGAGAGGCTCCGGCGGTTGAGGCGATGCGGCGAACAAGGCCCGAAGATACTCTCTCATCAAGAGGAATCCCATGAAGCACGCACGCAGAAACCTGTTCATCGCCGCAACGATCGCCGCAGCCTTCGCCGCCACCGCGGTCGCGGACAAGGACGCCTCGCTGATGCACACCCTGACGCAGGGGCCGCGCAGCAATCAGGGCTCGCACGAACAGCTCGGCAGCAGCTTCGAGCAGCTGTTCCACTTCTGGTTCATCCTGCGACTGGTGATCGGTCTGGTGCTCAGCGTGGTTCTGTCGATCGTCATCGCGATGCACCCGCGCCGAAGCACGCGGCTCGATCCGCTGAGCGACCTCGAGGAGCGCAAGACGCTGGTGCTGCTGGGCATGGTGGGCGCCGTGGTTGCCGAACTGGTGAGCGTGGACAGCACCATGGCGCTGGTGGTGTTCGGCATCGGCGGCCTGATCCGCTTCCGCACCGTGCTGCGCAACCCCAAGGTCACCGGCAAGGCCATCCTGGTGGTGCTGCTTGGCCTGGCCTGCGGTCTCGGCCAGTTCGCCACGGCCATCTTCGTCACCGCCTTCGCGTGGGGTCTGATCATGTGGCTCGAGAGCCACATGAGCGCCTTTGTGAAGGTGCGTGTGGGCGACAAGATCGATCTGGGCGAGGCCTATTCGGCGGTGCTCGACTACATGCACGCCAAGCACTGCCGCGTGAAGAGCAGCATGATGGTCGACGCGAAGCACCAGATCGCGGCCATGATCCACTTCCCCTCGCACATCGATCCCAAGGCGATGGCGGCCGAGCTGAAGGCCGCCTTGCCACGCGCCGGCGACGGCTGCGACGTCGAGGTCGAGGTCGAGTGAACGTCGACGGACGCGCGCTGCGTGGCGGCCTGGGGGTGCGTGTGCGCGATGCGCGCGTGCAGTTCCAGGGCACCGACGCGCTGGCGAACGCGTCGGTGCACATCCAGCCGGGCGAGTTCCTGTCCATCGTGGGCGATTCGGGCGGCGGCAAGACCACGCTGCTGCGCGCCATCGGCGGGCTGCTGGCGCTCACGAGCGGTTCCATCGAATTCACCGATGTCGCCGGTGCATCGGTTCAGGTGGGGCCGCGCGACATCGGCTTCTGCTTCCAGGAGGGGCGGCTGCTGCCGTGGCGCACGGTTGCCGCGAATGTGGCCTTGCCGCTGGAACTGGAGGGCGTGGGCAAGGGCGAGCGACTGGATGCGGCGCACGCGATGCTGGAGCGCATGCGGCTGGTGGGGGTGGAGCGCAAGATGCCGAGCCAGCTCTCGGGCGGCATGCGCATGCGCGTGGCCATGGCGCGCGCGCTGGTCACGCGACCGCGCCTGCTGCTGCTGGATGAACCCTTCGGCGCACTGGACGAGTTCACGCGCGTGGCGCTGGACGAGGAGCTGCTGACGCTGGCGCACGAGAGTGGTGCAACCTGCGTGCTGGTGACGCACTCCATCCAGGAGGCCGTGCTGCTGGCCGATCGTGTGCTGGTGCTGCGCGGGCGTCCGGGTGTGTCGCAGGTGCCCATCGCGGTGTCGCTGCCCAGTCGCGACGAGGATGGTCGCATGAGCCTGGAGTTCGCCAGCCTGTGCGCCATCGTGCAGCGCGAGTTGCGCGCGGGATCGGAGCGTGCGGCATGAAGCGCAGCCTGCTTGTCGCCATGCCGCCGCTGCTGGTGCTGGTGATCGTGCTGCTGCTGTGGGAGTGCGTGGTGGCTGCATGGAAGTTGCCCGCCTATCTGCTTCCGTCGCCGTCGGCGGTGGCGCGAGCCTGCTGGGAGGAGCGCGCGCGGCTTGGCGCGGGCACGCTGCAGACGCTCATGGCTTCCGTCGGAGGGTTCGGCCTGGCCGCGCTCATCGGCGTGGTGGCGGGCAGCGCGCTCGGCAGCAGTCGCATGCTGCAGCGCGGCTTCTATCCGCTGGCGCTGCTGTTCCAGATGGTGCCGCTGGTGGCCATCGCGCCGCTGCTGGTGATCTGGCTTGGCTACGGCCTGCGAAGCACGATGGCGTCGGCCTGCATCGTGGCGGTGTTCCCGGTGCTGGCCAGCACGCTCGACGGCATGCGCGGCACCGACGCGGGCCTGCGCGAGATCTTCGGCATCTACCGCGCGGGTCGCTGGGCGCGCTGGTGGAAACTGGAGCTGCCATCGGCGGTGCCGTCGATCGTCACCGGGTGTCGGGTGGCGGCGGGCCTTGCCGTGATCGGCGCCGTGGTGGGCGAGTTCGTGTCGGGCTATGCCGGTGATCAGGCGCCGCTTGGCATCGTGGTCACGGCCAGCATGCGCGAGGCACGCACCGACCTGGTGTTCGCCGCCGTGGCGTTGAGCGCCTGCGTGGGCTTTCTGCTGTTCGGTATCGTGAGCGGCCTCGGATGGCTGCTGCTTCGAAGGTGGCACGCCAGCGCCGTGCAGGAGAATTGATCATGCGAATGCGTTCCATCATCGTCGGTCTGCTCGGTCTCGCATCCATCGCCGGATGCGGTGATGGCAAGCCCGCGGCACCCGCACCCGGGGCGCCGACGCGCATTCGCCTGCAGCTGAACTGGGTGCCCGAGCCGGAGTTCGGCGGCATCTATGCCGCGCAGTTCGACGGGCTGTATCGCGATGCGGGCCTCGAGGTGGAGATCATCAAGGATCCAGGTGGTGCCGCGGTGCCGCAGATGATCGATCAGGGCGTGTGCGACGCGGGCACCGTCAGCGGAGACCAGATCCTGCAGTTGCGCGAGCAGGGCGGCGACCTGGTCGCCATCTACAACGTGTTCGATCACACGCCCTACGGCCTCATGGCGCACGCCAAGGATGCGCCCGCGACGATGGAGGCGGTGTGGAAGGGCACCGGCAACCTCAGCATCGAGACGGGCATTCCCGTGTGGAAGTTCGTCGCCGCCAAGTACGGGCCCACCAGCCGCAAGCAGGTTCCCTTTGGTGGCGTCACGGCCAACTTCCTGGCCGACGCCACGCTGGTGCAGCAGTGCTTCATCACCAGCGAGCCGGTGCTGATGGATCTGCAGAAGGTGCCGGTGAAGGTGTACAACGTGAGCGAGGCGGGCTACGACCCCTACACCGAAGTGGTGGCCGTGAAGCGCGGCAGCATGCCTGCCGATGTGCAGCGCAAGTTCTGCGCCGCCATGCAGGAGGGATGGAAGCGCTACATGGCCGATCCCGCCAAGTACAACCCGCGCATCGCCGAGCTGAACCCGGCCATGAGCGCCGAAGCCATGAACCTGGCCGCCGAGCGCATGAAGCCGCTGCTGCTCACGCCGTGGACGCAGGCCAACGGTATGGGCAGCATGGATCCCGCGCGGTGGCAGGCGATGATCGACCTGCTGCACGCCGTGAACGTGATCAAGACCAAGCCCGCACCCGCCTCGCTGATGGACGGCATGCCGCTGCAGGCGAAGCCCTGAGTCGCCGAACCCTTCGAGACCCATCCGATGCGCCGCCCGCCCCTGAAGGTCTTTCCAAGCACGCTGTGGGAGTACCCCAGCCAGCACTATGACATGAAGGACGCGGACGGTTTCACCGTGACCGTGCAGGGGGACAAGGACTATGTCGGCGCCACGCCGAGCTGGGTGATCTGGCAGCTGCTGCAGCGCTACACCCGCGAGGGCGATGTGGTGCTCGATCCCATGTGTGGCAGCGGCACCACCATCGACGTGTGCACGCACCTCAAGCGGCAGGCGGTGGGGTTCGATCTGTCGCCCACGCGTGACGAGATCCAGCAGGCCGACGCACGCGCGCTGCCGCAGCCAGATGCCAGCGTGGACTTCGCGTTCGTGGATCCGCCGTACAGCACGCACGTGAACTACTCCAGCGATCCGCGCTGCATCGGCAAGCTCGATGCCTCGGGTGACGATGGCGGCGAGGCGTACTACCAGGCCATGGAGCGCGTGCTGCACGAGATGCACCGCACGCTGAAGAACCGCCGCTACGCCGCGGTGTACGTGAGCGACTCGTGGCGCAAGCGCAAGGGCGAGAAGGGTGGCGGCGGCGGCGTGTTCATGCCGATCGGCTTCGAGCTGTTCGCCCGCATGCGCGAGCTGTTCACCATGATCGACGTGGTGTGCGTGGTGCGCCACAACGCCAAGCTGGAGCGCGGCGACTTCGCGCGCGCGGCGCTCGAGGGCAACTTCTTCATGCGCGGCTTCAACTACCTGATGATCGGCAAGAAGGTCGACGACGACCGTCGCTGACGCGGTGCGTCAGTCGGGCAGGCCTTCGTAGGTGCCGGGGTGCTCGCGGCCCCACTCGATCACGGTGCGCCAGGCTTCCGGATCGTCGCCATGCAGGCTGGCCAGACTTCGCAGGGCGCGCGCATCGATCTCCTCGCGCACGCGCAGCGTGGTGCCAAGGATGGGCGCCTCGCGCTCCAGTTGCGCGAAGGTTGCGCGGCCCACGCGCATGCCGTCGGTGGGCCACTTCTTGCGTGCAGCGATCATGGCGGGCAGCAGCGCGTCGATGGCGCCTTCGCGCGCTTCCAGCACCGCTTCGGCCGCCGCGCGCGCCTCGCCGCTCGCGGGCATGCGCTCGATCAGGCGATCGATGGCATTCTGGGCCGGCTTGCGCTCCACGAACAGCTCGGGGAACGCGCGCTGCCAGTAGGCGCGGCGCAGGGCGCGTGCCTCGGTGGACTGCAGCGTGTCGCACACCTGCTCCATCAGGCCGCGCTGCAGTTCGATGCGCATCTGCGCCGCGGTGTCGATGGA
>CAIPQY010000104.1 GCA_903867275.1 uncultured bacterium
AGCGTGTACGCCATGAGCGACGCCGAGCGTGAGCGCCTGCAGGTGCTGCTGCCCGCCGGATCGGACGCGCATGCGAAGGCTTGAGCATCTCGGCCCGGCATTGGTCACGCTGGCTGCCGCCGGTGCGCTGCTGCTTGCGGCGCCCGCTGCAGTGCGGCAACTGTCGCGCGAGGGCACGGCCGTGGAGATGGCCGCAGCCGACGCGCGCCTGCAGAAGGGCACGCTGCTCGACGCGTTGTCGCAGAGCACGCGCGACATCGCCACGCTGGTCGAGCCCAGCGTGGTGCACGTGAGCACCACGGGCTCGATGCACGGCCGCAACGGTTCGCGCACCTTCCTGAATTCGGGCAGCGGCTGGGTCTACGACACGCAGGGTCACATCATCACCAACGCGCACGTGGTGGACGGTGCACAGCGCGTGGAGGTGCAGCTGCATGGCGGCGAGCGTCGCGATGCACGACTGGTGGGTCAGGACCTGCGCACCGACATCGCCGTGCTGCAGGTCGATCCAAACGGCCTGGTGCCCGCGCGGCGCGCCAAGGAGGATCCGCAGCAGGGCGAGATGGTGTTCGCCTTCGGCAGCCCCTTCGACTTCCGCTTCAGCATGTCCAGCGGCATCGTGTCCGGCATCGGTCGCACGGCCGGCCTGCAGGACATCGACTACGAGAACTTCATCCAGACGGACGCGGCGATCAACCCCGGCAATTCGGGCGGTCCGCTCACCGACACGCGTGGATCCGTGGTGGGCATGACCACCGCCATCGCCACCGGCAAGGGCAATGCACTCGGTCAGGGGCAGTTCGCGGGCATCGGTCTGGCCATTCCGGTCTCGATGATCGACAACGTGGTGGAGCAGCTCATCACCAGCGGCGAGGTGGAGAAGGGCTTCATGGGGGTCAGCACGGTGGATGTGGAGGAGGTGCGGCAGGGCCGCTTCCAGGATCCGTTGATGCAGCATGTGGCCGGCGTGTTTCCGGGTGATGGCGCGGTGATCGCGGTGGTGACGCCCGGCAGTCCGGCCGAGAAGGCGGGACTTCGCATGGGCGATGTGGTGACGCAGTTCGCCGGTCAGCGCGTGGGAAGCGCCTCGCAGTTCCGCACGCTGATCGCGGGCCGGCGCCCGGGCGAAACCGTTTCGGTGGATGTGTGGCGACCGCTGCTGCAGCAGGACGCCGCGGGCGAGGCGCTGCAGATGCAGGTGACCGTGGCGCGGCTGCAGCCCGGCGTGAACGCGGAATGGTTCGCGGGGCCGCTGCGGGCGATGGGGCTCGGCAATCTGGTCACGGCCACCGAGGCGGATGCGGCTGCGCGAGGGGTGACCTTCCGGCGCGGCGTGCTGGTGCAGGATGTGCCGGCCGGTTCGCCTGCCGCGCCGCAGGTTCCGGCGGGATCGGTGATCACCGAGGTGTTCGGTGGCCAGGTGAACAACCTCGACGACCTGTACGCGCGCATCGAGCGTGGCGTGCCGCCGCAGGCCACCATGGTGGATGTGCCCATGACCGTGCAGCGCCCCGATGGCACCAGCCTGCAGTTGATCCTGCCGCTGCGTGCGCGGCAGCGATGATGCGGGCCACCGCGTGCATGCTCTAGGATGCCCCTCATGACCGCTCCGGCCCTTCTTGATGTGCGCAACCTGCAGACCTGGTTTCCGATCAGGCGTGGACTGCTGCAGCGCATCACGGGCCACGTGAAGGCGGTGGATGGCGTCAGCTTCACGCTGCACAAGGGTGAGACGCTGGGTCTGGTGGGCGAGTCGGGCTGTGGCAAGACCACCGTGGGTCGCACGCTGCTTCGACTGATCGAACCCACGGGCGGCCAGGTGCTGTTCGAGGGGCGCGACGTGATCGGGATGGCGGGCGAGGAACTTCGCCAGCTGCGTCGGCGCATGCAGATCATCTTCCAGGATCCGGGTGGCAGCCTGAACCCGCGCATGCGCGTGGGTCGCATCGTGGGTGAGCCGCTGGAGGTGCATGGCGTTGCGCAGGGCGACGAGCTGCGCGACATGGTGGAGAAGCTGCTCACGCGCTGCGGCCTGTGGGCGGCGGCGGCGGATCGCTATCCGCACGAATTCAGCGGCGGGCAGCGGCAGCGCATCGGCATCGCGCGCGCGCTGGCGCTCAATCCCTCGCTGATCGTCTGTGACGAGCCAACCAGCGCGCTCGATGTCAGCATCCAGAGCCAGATCCTGAATCTGCTCAAGGACCTGCAGGCCGAGTTCGGCCTGAGCTACCTGTTCATCAGCCACGACATGGCCGTGATCCATCACATCTGCGATCGCGTGGCCGTGATGTACGACGGCAAGATCGTGGAGGAGGGCACGCGCGACGACATCATCCGCCGGCCGCAGCATGCCTACACGCAGCGCCTGCTGGCCGCCGTGCCCGAGGCCGATCCGCGTCGACCTCGCCAGAAGCTGCGCCTCGAAGGCGCGAAGATGTGATGCAGGTCCGTGGCCGCTCGATCGTGATCGGGGTGTCCATCGTGGCGGTGCTGTCGTTCGCGGCGGGTTGGTGGTTCACCGCTGGCGTGCGCACACGCGCGAAGCAGGTGGATGCGGAGCTGACGCTCGTGGCGGGCGCGCTGCAGGCCTACGCGAAGGTGCACGATGGCGACATGCCGACCTCGCAGGACATGCTGCTTGCGGGACTGCCCGCGGACTTCAAGGGTGCCGCCGAACTCGCTGCCGCGCTGAAGGATGTGCAGGTGCGCTGGCCACCATCGTCCGATCTGGCGCCGGTGCTGCAGTCGAACGGATTGCCAAGCGGTTTCGGCACGCTCGCGCGGCTCAACGAGCAGCTGCATGACCTGCAGAAGCGCAGGCCCTGAGCCGGGTCACTCGTCCGACTTCTCCTCGGCTTCCGAATACATCACGTCGCTCGGGCGTTCCACCAGTCGGCCCAGTCGCCGCAGGTCGGGCAACCACCACGCGATGAGTCCCGTGATCACCAGCGTGCCGATGCCGCCGCTGACCACGCTCGTCACGGGCCCCAGCCATGCCGCAACCGCGCCGCTCTCGAAGCCTCCCAGTTCGTTGCTGCATTCGATGAACACGCTGTTCACCGCCGTCACGCGTCCGCGCATGTGGTCGGGTGTGCGCGTCTGCACCAGCACGTGGCGAATCACCACGCTGATGTTGTCCACGGCACCGCCCACCGCCAACGCGATCACGCTCACCCACAGCGAGGTGCTGAGGCCGAACACGATCATGCTGGCGCCGAACAGGGCCACGCTGCAAAGCAGCGCCGCACCGGCGCGTCGGAACTCCGGGCGCACGGCCATCACGCCGGCCATCAACAGGGCGCCTGCGTACGGGGCGCTCTTCAGCACGCCAAGGCCGAACGCGTCGGTGCCCAGGATGGTGGTCGCGTAGATCGGAAGCAGGGCGGTGGCCCCGCCGAACAGCACCGCGAGCAGGTCCAGCGAGATGGCGCCCAGGATGGTGCGCTCCTTCACGATGTGCGAGATGCCGGCGAAGGCGCCGCCGGCTGTCACGCCGACCGGTGGTGACTCCATCTGGCGCGGCTGCAGTTGCCACGCCGTGGTGGCGAACACCAGGCAGCCAACGGCCGCTGCTGCGAACACCACCCACGCGTGGCCCGCGAACGCCAGCACGGCGCCGGCCAGGATCGGTCCGCCGATCGCGCACACCTGGAAGATGGCGCTGTTCCAGGTGATGGCGTTCTGGAATCGCTCGGTTGGCACCAGCGACGGCAACAGGCTCTGCCGCGTGGGCATGTTGAAGGCACGCACGCAGCCGCTCACGGTGAGTGCGACATAGGTGAACCACAGCGGTGCGTCGGACAGGGTGGCCACGGCCAGCATCAGCGCCACCAGCGCGAAGCCCACCTGGGTGATCGACAGCAGGCGATGCCTGCGCACGCGGTCCACCAGTTGTCCCGCGGGGATCGCCAGCAGAACCACCGGCAGCGCCCGCGCCAGCCCCACATAGCCCAGGCTCATCGCGCTCTGGGAGCGTTCCCACACGTCCCACAGCACGGCGGTGTTCAGCATCTGCAGGCCGAAGCCGGCCAGCAGCACCCCGACCGCGTACAGGCGGTAATTGCGTTCCTGCCAAGCGGACAGCCAGCCGACCCGGACCGCACCGTGTGCGGCGTCAGACTGCACGAGGCCCTCGCGGGCTCATGCCATCTTCAGGCGGTTTCCGAGCTCGCCGTGGTGCTTGCGAAGCGCATCACGCGTGTCCACGATCAGCTTCGAGTGCTTGGCGATCATGTCCCAGTCGAAGGCGCTGTGCGCCGTCGACACCAGCACCAGGTCGAACTGCTTGAGCGAGTCGGCGGTCAGTGCCACGGACTTCATCTGCAGGTCGTAGGAGCGCACGGTCTTGGTCTCGGCACAGTGCGGATCGCTGTAATCGACCTTGGCGCCGCGGTGCATCAGGAGCTCGATCAGCTCGAAGCTGGGGCTCTCGCGCACGTCGTCGATGTCGGCCTTGTAGGCCAGACCCAGCACCAGGATCTTGCTGCCCTTCACGGGCTTGCCGTGGTCGTTCAGGTGCTCGGCCACGCGATCCACCACGTAGTGCGGCATGTTGGTGTTGATCTCGCCGGCCAGCTCGATGAAGCGCGTGAAGCGTCCATGCTCGCGGGCCTTCCACGTGAGGTAGAAGGGGTCGATCGGGATGCAGTGCCCGCCCAGGCCGGGGCCCGGGAAGAAGGGCATGTAGCCGAAGGGCTTCGTGGCCGCGGCGCGAACCACTTCCCACACGTCGATCTTCATCGGCTCCAGGATGGCCTTCAGCTCGTTCACCAGCGCGATGTTCACCGCGCGGAAGGTGTTCTCCAGGATCTTGGCGGCTTCGGCCACCTCGGCGGTGCTCACCGGCACCACCTCGGCGATGCCCTTGCGGTACACCGCGGCGGCCAGCTCGGTGCTTGCCGCATCCAGACCGCCCACCAGCTTCGGAATGGTGCGCGTGTTGTGGCTCTTGCGACCCGGATCCTCGCGCTCGGGGCTGAAGGCGCCGAACACGTCGCGGCCCAGCTTCAGGTTCTTGCCGCGCTCGCCGGCGGCCTTGAACACAGCGGGCATCATGTCGTCGCGCGTGGTGCCGGGATAGGTGGTGCTTTCGAGGATGATCAGCTGTCCGGCGCGCAGCGTCTTGCCAATGGCTTCGGCGGTGGCCAGGATGTAGCTGATGTCCGGCTCCTGATGTCGGCCCAGCGGGGTGGGCACGGCCACGATGATCACGTCGCACTCGCCCAGACGACCGAAGTCGGTGGTGGCCTCGAAGCGCTTGCTGTCGCGCAGATCGGTGATCATGGAATCGCCGAGGTGCTGCAGGTAGTTGCGCCCCTCCTTGATCGCCTTGGGCTTGCCCGGATCAATGTCGAAGCCGATCACCTGCGAACCACCACCGTGCAGCGCATGGGCAAGCGGAAGACCCACATAGCCAAGACCGATCACGCCGATGCGTGCCTGGCCCTGTTCGATGCGGGAGAGGAAATCCTTGTGGGTGGGGGCGGTGGTCATGTGGTTTTGAAGATCGGTTGGAGTTGCGGATGCCTTGAGGCAGGACGCGGAAGATAGCCAACCGACACACCCCGGAACGCCCTCGAGCGATCCAAAAACAACCGCCACCGTCACTGGGACGGTGGCAGCCCTCGTCCATCCGAATTGTTGAATACGGCAAACGAAGGCCGCCGCCCCCGACGGGCGATGGCCCAATAGACACCAAAACCAGCGATCCGCAAAATGAATTCCGCGATCGGCACCCAAATGGACTGCTTTCTTGCTTCCAGCAGCAAGCTTGAAGTTCACCACAGGCCAAATGCAGGTCTCTTCGGAGCCTCGCGTGCGTTATGAAAGACCTATAACACATGACATCCGGCCACTCCGGGCACCCC
>CAIPQY010000105.1 GCA_903867275.1 uncultured bacterium
GCACCTTCAGTGCCGCCAAGCCCGCGCCGCTGCCCGCCCTGCTGGTGCTGACCTTCCTGTGCTCCCTGGGCACGGGCTCGCTGTGGACGGGCCTGCCCTTCGTGGCGGAGCACGACTTTCACTTCACCAAGATCGAGAACCTGTGGCTGGCCATCGCGGACGCCACGGTGTACGTGGTGGTGGCGTACTTCAGCGGGCCACTGCTGCGCGCGGTGCAGCGACGACTGTCGCCACGCGGCGTGCTGGTGGCGCTGCTGGTGGTGCAGACGCTGATCTGTCCGCTGCCGCTGATGGGAAGCGTGTGGGGCGTGATCGCGACGGCGCTCGGCACCAGCGCGGTGGCTGCCACGCTGTGGCCTGTGGTGGAAAGCTACCTCTCGTCGGGGCGGCACGGCCATCAGCTGCGCCACAGCGTGGGCCTGTTCAACATCGTGTGGACCAGCGCGGTGGCCGCCGGTCTGTTCATGATGGCGCCGCTGTTCGCCACGCAGTACACGCGGCTGGCCATCGTGGCGATCGGCCCCTGCTGCCTGCTGAGCGCGCTGTGCCTGCCATGGTTCCCGGCCAAGCCGCCGCCGCATCTTGATGATGGCCATGCACCCATCGTGCCGCCGGTGTATCGCCCGCTGCGCGATGCCACGCGCTCGCTGCTGCCCACTTCGTACCTGCTGATCGGCGCACTGGGGCCATTGCTTCCTTACGCCATTGCCAAGCTGTCGGTGGCTGCCGCGTGGCAGACGCCGCTGGCGGCCACATGGCTGAGCGTGCGCGTGTTCGCCATGCTTGGCATGTGGCGACTGCGCTTCTGGCACGGAAGGTGGGCCACGCTTGCGCTTGGCGCCGCGCTGATGAGCGGCGGATTCTTCGTGGCGATGGTGGCTGGAGCGGTGCCCACGCTGATCGCAGCGCTGGCCGCGTTCGGCGTTGGCCACTCCATCCTGTACTACGCAAGCCTGTATTACGCCATGAGCGTGGGCCACGGCGAGGTGGATGCCGGCGGGCACTTCGAGGCACTGATCGGCGCGGGCTACATCATGGGACCGCTTGCAAGCCTTGCCGGCGTGTGGATCGGCGGCGAGATGAGCGTGCAGTGGTGCGTGCTGGGTGTGGCAGCGCTTGCAAGCATGCTGGCGGCGCGCGAATGGCTGCGGTGGCGGCGCAATCCGTCCGCATCAGCGCACGGCGGCGCTCACACGCACTGACGATCAGTCCGCGGGACCCGACTTGGCGTTGCAAGCCTTCAGCGCGGCCAGCGCATCGGCGCGCGCCTGCGCGTGATCGACCACCGGCGCCGGGTAATTCGGCGCGGTCAGCGGCACTTCCCACGGGCTGTGCACCATGTTGGCTGGCACCTTCGCGAGTTCCGGCACCCAGTGCTTCACGTACGCGCCGTCCGCGTCGAACTTCTCGCCCTGCAGCGTGGGGTTGAAGATGCGGAAGTACGGCGCGGCATCGGCGCCGCAACCCGCGCTCCACTGCCAGCCAAGCGTGTTGCTTGCCAGGTCAGCGTCGACCAACGTATCCCAGAACCAGTCCGTGCCGTGCAGCCAGTGCTGGCGCAGGTGCTTCACCAGGAAGCTGCTCACGCTCATGCGCACGCGGTTGTGCATCCAGCCCGTGTGCCACAGCTGACGCAGGCCGGCGTCAACGATCGGATAGCCGGTGTTGCCGCGCTGCCACGCACGCAGCGCCTTCGCGTCGTCCTTCCACGGAAAGTTCCGGAACTCGATGCGCAGCGGGTCTTCCGCGGTGCGCGGGAAGTTGGCCAGCACATGCCAGGCGAACTCGCGCCAACCAAGTTCTGCACGGAACTTCTCGGCGCTGCTCTTGAACGCCGCGTCCTTGCCGTCGAGTCGCGCCTGCACCGCGTGCCACACACGGCGCGGCGACACCTCGCCCCAGGCAAGGTGCGGGCTCAGCATGCTGGTGCCGACGGTGCCAGGCAGATCACGGCCTTCGCTGTACTTGCCCACCGGGCCTTCGAGGAACGCCTTCGCCTTCTGCGCGGCGCCCGCTTCGCCCGGTTGCCACACGGCGTCGAATCCGCCGTCCCATGCGATGCGCGGCTGCAGTTCAAGCGAATCGATCGAGTCGCTGGCGGGCCAGGACGCCGGTGCACGCAGCTTCGCCGGCCCTGCCTTCGCCTGCGCCGGCGCCTCACGCGCAAGGCAGTTCTTCCAGAAGGGCGTGAACACCTTGTACGGCACGCCGGTGCCCGTGCGCACCTCGGCCGGATCGAACATCAGGTTGCCGAGGAAGCGGTGAAAGCCAAGTCCCACGACGCGGCAAGCATCCTCGACGCGCGCTTCTTCTTCGGTTGCCCATGGCTCGAAGCGACGACCGCACGCGATGGCCGTGGCACCGGTGACCTTGGCGATGGCGATGAGCTCAGTGGCCGGATCCGCAGCGCGAACGATCAGCCGCGAACCGATCTTCTGCAGTGATGCCTGCAGCGACTGCAGCGAGCGATGCAGCCACCAGCGACTGGCACCACCGGGCGCCCAACGACCGGCCGCGGATGGATGCCAGCAATACACAGGCACCACGGGCTCGCCTGCGGCCGCGGCAAACAACACAGCCGGCTGATCATCCAGCCGCAGATCGTTCCGGAACCAGACGATCGTGCCGCTCATGCCTGCTCACGCATCTTGCCAAGCTCGAACGCCAGCGCATGCTGCAGCTTAGGGTGATCGAAGCGGAAGCCCGTTTCAAGCAGTCGCTTGGGCTGCACGAACGAGCCGCGAAGCAGCA
>CAIPQY010000106.1 GCA_903867275.1 uncultured bacterium
CCCTCGAAGGCGCCCTTGTACAGCACGCCCGCGGCCTTCAGTCGTTCCACCAGCGCCTGCACCTGCTTCTCGTGGCGCGGCTGCGTGGTGCGGATGAAGTCGTCGTTGGTCTGCTGGAACAGCCGCAGCACCTGCTCGAACTCCGCGGCGTTGCGGTCGGCCCATTCCTGCGGCGACACGCCATTGGCGGTGGCGCTCTTCTCCACCTTCACGCCGTGCTCGTCGGTGCCGGTGAGGAAGAAGGTGTCGCGTCCGCGCAACCGCATGGCGCGGGCCCAGGTGTCGCAGAGCGTGGTGGTGAACACATGGCCGATGTGCGGCTTGTCGTTCACGTAGTAGATGGGCGTGGTGATGCTGGCGGTGGCGGACATGGGGCTGCGAGTCTACGAGTTTCGGCGCGGCCGCCCGGTTCAGGGCGCCGCGATCGCCTCGCGCAAGCGCTGCGCCTCGTCCGCCGTCTCGAAGCAGGCCACATGCAGCACCGGTCCGTCGCTCCACACCAGTGCGGTGGCGTCACCACCGGTCTGCTGCGCCAGTTCGCCCTCCAGCGTCATGTCCGGCATCAGTGGTCGCGGGCGCCCAAGCGAATCGAAGGAGATGAACTGCCCTTCGTCGGCCGCCATGAACAGCACCACCCAGTGACCAGCCTGCTCGCCCTCGCCTCGATACACCAGCACGGCGCCGCGGTACTTGGCGCCTGGCGGCGATGCGGGGCCCACGCGCTTCAGGTGATAGCCCATCGAGGCCAGATCCTGCACCGCCGCGCTCCGACCGATGAAGCGCTGCACCAGACCTCGTGCCTCCTGCAGGTTCAGGTCGGGTGCGTCCTTCTCGCGCAGGGTCTCCATCACGGCACCCAGGCGCATGTCGCCGGCGGCATCCACCATGTCCACCAGCGGCACGCCGCCAGACTGGCTCAGGCGGCCCGCGATCTGCGGACCATAGATGCCGAACAGGATCGCCCCGGTCACCAGCAGCAGGCTCAGCGCGACTGGAAGTGCCGAGGGCCGATGGCTGAACAGGCCGGGCGGCGGATTCTCGGTGGGGGGCGTCGTCATGCAGGTCGCATGCTAGGTGCAAGCCGACCGCGCTAGGATGACGCCATGGAATGCCGCGTACCACCGCTGACTTGCCTGCTCGCGATCGCCTGCCTGCACTGCAGTGCCATGGCGCAGAATGCGCTGGACGCGGCATTGCAGGTGGGCAGTGGTGGCAAGAACACCGCAACGGTTCAGGAAGATCTGCGCGCGCGCAACCTGATCGTCACGGGCGATGTTTCCAGTGGACGCGGCTTCCGCGGCAGCGTGGGCTACACCTCGGAGAACGATTTCCGCGGCGCCACGAGCGGTGATTCATCGCTGGCGTTCCGACAGGGTTCGGCCATGAGCAACCCGGCGTTGCTGCGGACGATGAGCGCCAACGAGGCGTACAACCTGTCCAGCGTGGGCGCCCAGGTCAGTTATCGCCATGATTTCGCGGATGTGACGCGCAAGGGCCAGACGGGTCTCGCCGGTGGATCACAGGATGGCAGCAAGCGCCTGTTCGACGCCACCGGAACGCAGTTGAACATCAAGAGCCAGCGTGATGCCGATGCGCGCAGCACGCCGATGGTGCGGTACGAGAACGGCGAGGGGCAGGGTGGCGTGCTGACCGCCAGCACGCTGCGCGGCGTGCGGCGCGAGAGCGATCGCGATCGCCAGATGCAGGGCGTGGATCGACTGAGCCTGTACGAGGCTGCGCGGCTGCGTGATGATCTGCGCAACGGCCTGATACGGATGGATGCGGTTCGGCCCGTGGATCAGAATCCATTCCGCGTGGCGGCACCGACCGACTCGGTGAACACGTCTTCCACCCGCGATGCGCGCCAGCCCACCAAGGGTGACATGGCCGCGCTTCCGGCAGATGGGCGTCAGTCGGCCTACGACCAGATCGTCCGCGAGATCCGCACCAACTGGCTTGCGAAGGAGCGTGGACTGGCCGCCGAAACCGAAACCGGATCCGAAGCCGACGCCGCCGCGATGAAGGAGAAGAAGGATCAGCAGGATCAGGCGAAGGCCGATGAGGACCAGCTGAGTTCGGCATATGACCAGCTGAAGAAGCAGTTGCGCGGTGAACGGCCATTGACCGACGCGAACAAGGATCAGGTCGCGAAGGACGCCAAGGACGCGAAGGACGCCAAGGGAGACACCAAGCCCGAGGATGGCAAGCAGGCCACCGGCGATGCGAAGACCACCGATCGTCGCGGCAGCATCAACATGAGCATCGAGGACTACGCCCTGGTGCTGAAGCACGGCAAGCGTCTGGATGCCTTCGGCGACGGCAACCGCGGTCGGCTGGACGAACTGCTTTCGGAAGGCCAGCGCGCCATGAACGAGGGCAACAGTTTCGCGGCCGAGAAGCGCTTCGAGATCGCCCTGACCATGCGACCGGGCGATCCGCGCGCCACGGCCGGCATGCTGCATTGCCAGATCGGCGCCAACCTGCCCGGCTCCGCGGCACTGACGCTGCGCGCGCTGCTGACCAACAATCCCGAGATGATGGATGTGACCTACAGCGCGCAAGCCATGCCGCCGCAGGCGCGCGTGGAGAAGGCCATCGGGAGCACGCGTGACCTGATCCGCGTCGGTCGCGACATTGCGGACTACGGATTGCTGCTCGCGTACATGGGTCACCTGCTCGGCGACCGCGCCGTGATCGAGGAGGGACTGGCCTCGCTCAAGGGATCGCCAGCCGACGAGACCATGAACGGCATCCTTCGCAAGCTGTGGCTTGGTGGCGAGGTGAAGTCGGGCATCGAGGGCGCAAGCCCGCTGGGCACGGCGACGCCTGTGGCACCTTCATCCGGCACGCCCTGACGCGCTCAGCGGATGCCGGCGGCGCTCTTGAGGCCCAGATTGCGGAAGATTTCCTGCGTGGCTGCGCTGCGATTGAGCGTGTAGAAGTGGATGCCGCGCACGCCGCGGTCAAGCAGTTCCAGGCACTGTTCGGTGGCCCAGTGGATGCCCACGCGTTCCACGCCTTCGACGTCATCGCCGCAGCGCTGCAGCGCGCGCATCAGCTTGGCGGGAATGTGGGTGCACGCGGCCAGATCCGCCATGCGGTGCAGGTTGGCCACGCTGAGCACCGGCATGATGCCTGCGCAGATCGGCACGCGGATGCCGGCGATGTCGCAGCGCTCGCGCCAATCCAGGAACGCGTGGTTGTCGAAGAACAGCTGCGTGCAGATCCAGTCCGCGCCGGCGTCCACCTTGGCCTTCAGGTGATCCATGAGGCGCAGCGTGTTGGGCGTTTCGGGATGGCCCTCG
>CAIPQY010000107.1 GCA_903867275.1 uncultured bacterium
GATCGCCGAGGGCGAGACGCTGTTCTCCATCTGCAAGAAGGAGTACAACGACGGATCGCTGTCGCTGGCGCTGGCGAAGTACAACAAGAACGTGATCCCGGATCCGAAGAAGCTTCGCAAGGGCGTGACGATCCGGATTCCGAGCGCGGAAACCCTTCGCGGCGAGGGCAAGTCCACGCGCGTCGAGGCGGCACCCAGGCAGCCCGCTTCGAACGAAGTGCTGGCACTGGCTGCGGCCGACGTGATCGCGGCGGAGACGAAGACCGCGCCCGGCGGCGTGGTGAATGTGGAACTGGCACCGGGTGGCAAGGGCGCATCGAAGTCGGCGACCAAGTCCACGCAGTCCGCTGATGCATCGAAGTCCGGCGCGAAGACGACCGCCCCGAGCGACGCATCCAAGGGAAGCACCTACACGGTCCGCAAGGGTGACACGCTGTACTCGATCGCGCAGCGCGAACTTGGCAGCAAGGGTCGCTGGCAGGAGATCGCCGCGCTGAACGGCGGCAGCGATTCCCTGTCCCCAGGCACCACGATCAAGCTTCCTGCCCGTCGCTGACACCCACGGAGGTCTCGCCGCATGTTCGGAAAGAGCATCGCCATCGTGCTGGCCCTTGGCGTGATGGCCACGGCACTGCTTGCGTTTCGTCAGCAGCGATTCGAACTGGCCTCGAAGATCTCCCGCACGCACTGGCGCCTGCTGGAGCAGGAGCGATCGCTTGGACGCAGTCGCGCCGAGGTGGCCGGTGCCGTGAAGCCCGACGCCATCCGCATGGCGATCGCCGCGATGAAGGTGAACTGGAAGCCCATTCCGCACCGGCTGGATGCACCGAATCCGCCGACACAGCCGAGGTTGGCGACCCGACAGGAACCCGAAGCGGAGCGTGAGCAGCCCCGCGTGGAGTTTGGTGGATGACCATGCAGAGCAGCGCGCCACTCTCCGAGGCACAGTCGAGCCGGGTCCGTGTCTGGAGCCGGTTCCTCGTCATCGCATCCGTGACGCTGCTGCTTGGCACGGTGGCGCGCATCGTGTGGCTGAAGACCGTTCCCGACGAACGCCTGATGGCTGCCGCGGGCAGCCATCGCAGTGATGCGCGTGAACCCGCAGAGCGCGGACAGATCGTGGATCGCCGTGGTCGCGTGCTGGCCGCCAGCCTGATGGCGCGTCGCGTGTACGTGGATCCGGCCTTCATCTATGACCGGGGCTGGGAGCGTGTGCGCAAGGCCAACAAGAGCGATCCGACGTCCGCCGCAACCGCGGATCCGTTCCGCGACGTGAGCCTTGCGTTGAGCGGCATCCTGGACATGCCGGTGTCGAAGCTGGAGTCGACGCTGAAGAACCGCTCGGATGATCGCTATCTGGTGCTGGCGGACGGACTTTCCAACGAGCAGGTGGACGAGATCCGCCGCTTGCACATGCCCGGCGTGGGCGTGGAGAGCTATCCCGAGCGCACCTATCCCGCAGGCAGCATCGCGTCGCAGGTGGTGGGCCGGGTGGGCGCGGAGCGTGCCGGGCAGTCGGGTGCCGAACTGCAGCACGAGCAGGCCATGCAGGGTGCCGACGGCAATCTTGGCTTCCTGCGCGATGTGCAGCGCCGACCGCTGTGGATCGATGACAAGGACTACAAGCCTTCGAAGGACGGCGAGGATGTTCGCCTGAGCCTTGATCTGGTCGTGCAGGAGATCGCCGAGCGCAACCTGCAGAAGGCCGTGAAGGAATTCAACGCAGGCGGTGGCCGATGCGTGGTGATGGATGTGGACACGGGCGACATCCTTGCGATCGCCGATGTGCTGAACCCCCGGCGCGGCTGGCACGAAGTGACCACCGATCCTGCGCGAAGCATCCACCCGTCGCTTGGTCGCAACCGCAACGTGACCGATCCGTACGAGCCCGGCTCCACCTTCAAGCCATTCGTGTGGGCCGTGGCCACCGAACTGGGCAAGTACAAGTCGTCCTCGATCGTGCCGCTTCCGCGTGGGCCCTACGTGACCAAGTTCGGCCGCACCATCCGCGACGTGAAGTACGGGGGACCCGTGTCGTGGAAGACGGTGCTGATGAAGAGCTTGAACGGCGGCATGGCCAGCGCCGCCGAGAAGATGACCTTCGCCCAGATGCAGGACGGCGTGAGCCGCTTCGGTTTCGGCAAGAAGACCGGCGTCGGCATTCCGGGCGAGAGCGAAGGCCTGCTGACGACACCGAAGGCATGGACCAGCTACACGCAGACGAGCGTGTGCATGGGTCACGAGATCGGCGTGACCACCATGCAGATGGTGCAGGCCTTCAGCGCATTCTGCCGCGACGGCACCATGATTCCCGCACGACTGACGCTTGGACAGGAAGGCGAGTCGCGCGCCTTCCCGGCGCCGGCGAAGCGCGTGCTGCCCGAGGCGATCGCGCTGGAAGCGCGCGAGGCCATGGAAGGCGTGGTGACGGAAGGCACCGGCCGCAAGGCGCAGAGCGAGCGCTACCGCATGTTCGGCAAGTCGGGCACGGCGCAGCTGCCGAAGCCGAAGGGCCAGGGCAAGGGGTACTTCGAGGATCGTTATGTGAGCTCCTTCATCGCCGGTGCGCCATTCAAGAATCCGCGCATCGTGTGCCTGGCTGTGATCGATGATCCGGACAAGGCCAAGGGCCACTTCGGCGGCAGCATCGCGGGCCCGGTGTGCCGCGACGTGGTCGACGAGACGCTGGAGTACATGGGCGTTGCGCCGGATCAGGATGCCGAGAAGGCGAAGATGCTGGAGAAGATCCGCAAGGAGCCGGACCGTCACTGAGCGTTCGCGCTGCCGCGGTGATGTTCCCGCGTGTCCCAGTCGACCACCGCGCCAACATTGTCGATGGTGAGCACGCGGCTGCCATCCGTGCAGAAGATCACATCGGTGACCATGCGGCCCGGGGCGTGTCCCATGATGCTGAGCAATTGATCGCCGGTCTGCGTGTCGAAGATGTGCAGGCGGCGATCGGTTCCGACAGCTGCCAGCAGGGCTCCGTCCGGCGATATCGCGGCCGCACGCGCCATGTCGGACATGCCGTCATAGGTGCGGCCTCTGTCCCCCGTGCGTACATCGCGCTCGACAAGTTGCCCACCGAGCGCGCACACGACCACGCGGTCAGTGCCGATGCTGCGCATGCCGGTCCAGTACCCGGGCATGGTGCGGCCCACGCCCCAGCTGGCTGATCCATCCCGTTGCACCATGAACCCGTCGTTGAAATCGCCAGCCAGCAACTGCGCGTTGTCCAGCCACAGCAGTCCGGATGGCTGGTTCTTCCAGGGCACCGTCATGCGAGCCTGCTCGATGCCGGTCGCCGTGTCCACGATGACCAGTGGATCCGCCA
>CAIPQY010000108.1 GCA_903867275.1 uncultured bacterium
GCATGATCAGGAAGTCGTAGGTGAGCGCCTGCACCTGCCAGTTGGCGAACAGCGGCAGGCGCTTGGCCCAGAAGAAGGATCGCTGGAGGGCCATGTTGGCCTGCGCCACCTGCTCCGTGGCGCGATCGAGCGGCTCCAGCAGTCCGCCGCCGCTCTTCACCTCGCTGATCAGGGCGGCGCCGCGCTGCGCGGCCACATCGGTGAAGCGGACATAGGCCACGAATTCCGTGCCACCCGCTCGGTACCACCAGCTGGAGATCAGCAGGTCGAGCTCATTCAGCTGCTCCTCGGTGAACACGCGCGTGGCGATGGCCCAGATATCCTCGCGCGCCCGGCGCAGGTTCTGCACCAGGAACTGCGCGCGATCGCCCCAGATGCGCTGCGAGCGACCCGAATCCACCCAGAAGTAGTTCTGCAGCGTCACCACCACCAATTGGTCCACCAGCTGCGTCACTGTGTCGGGGCTGGTGGCGATGTCGTACATGCTGCTCACACTGAGCAGGCGCAGGCCGTTCATGAGCCGACGCTGTTCCAGGCTTGGGTTGTCGCGCATCACGCGCTCGCTGGCTGACAGCATGAGCGTGTAGTAACGATCGGCGAAGGCGTTCGACAGCAGGTCAAGCTGCTGCTCGGTGATGGTCTGGTCCTTCAGCTGCGCCTTCTCGGCCACCGTCTGCTTGCGCTGCCCGGAACTGCATGCCGCCAGCGCGGCCACGGCGCAGCACAGCGCCAGCAGGCGGCACAGGGTGGAGGGCAGTCGTCGGGAAGGCGACATGAACCGGAAGATTAGCGTGCCCCGGGGTGATTCTGCGCCCGCGCTCAAGCCTTCCAGCTGAACTCGATGGGGGCGTCGATATCGGTGGACAGGCTCTTGTGCACCGGGCAGGTATGTGCGGCGTTTTCCAGCATGGCGCGCTGCGGATGGTCGGCCGGCAGCGGCATGGTGACGCGGGTGACCAGCCGGGCGATGCGGCGTGGCGGGGTGGCGCTCATCTCCTTGGTGGTGACGGCGGACATGCCCTCCAGATTCAGGCCGTGCTTCTGGGCCGCAATGCCCATGATGGTGAGCACGCAGGCCGGCAACGCGGTGGCCAACAGATCGGTGGGCGAGAAGGATTCACCCTTGCCGTGGTTGTCGGTGGGAGCGTCGGTGATCAGGGTGGTGCCGCTGGGGCCGTGCGTGGCCTTGCAGCGCAGGTTGCCTTCGTAGTTGACGGTGATGGTGACCATGGCGTTGCTCCTGAATGCGTGCGAGGGATGGACCAACCGAAGCGTACGCGCAACGATGCGCTGCGTGGCATTCCGCATGGCCCGCGCTAGCCTTTCAGCACGGTCATGCAGCAGCCATCCGACATGCGCGTCACTCGCATCCTGTGGGCAGCCGCCATCCTGCTGCTGGGGTTCGTGATGGCGTGGCCCGCCATCGGCGGCATGATCGCCGTGAACGACGACATCAAGTTCGTGCGCGTGCCAGCGCATGGCGAACCGGCGGCAAAGCAGATCGCCGATGCTTGGCGCACCTCGCCAAGCTTCCGGCCCCTGGAATTGATGGTGGCGGCGGGATGCGATGAACGCACCCTTGCGTGCCCGATCGCCATCGTGGTGCAGATGGCGGGCCTTGCCCTGCTGGCATGGGGCGTGGTGGCGCTTGCCCGCATCGTGATGCCCGGCCAGCCGTGGGTTGCGCCGATCGCGCTGATCTGGATCGCCATGTCGCCGGGCACCACATGCGCGGCTTGGCAGATCGACGCAGGCTCTCAGACCTGGTCGGCGGCGCTTGGCACCTGGGCGTGCGTGTTGTGCTGGCGAAGCTTCGAGGTGGCGCGCGCGGGCCGCATCGCTTGGGGCACGCTGGCCACGCTCACGCTGGTGTTCGCGCTGGGCGTGAACATCAAGGAAACCTTCTATGGATGGAGCGCGGGCATCGGCATGGTGGCCATCGTCGCCACCCTGTGGCTGTTCGTGCGCGATCGCGGCGCGGCCCTGCGCGCTACGCCAACGCTGGTGCCGGTGGTGGCGCTGCCCATCGCGCACATGGCGGCGCGCTGGCTCACGGGTGCCATGTCGCAGTCGGCCGATGCCAATCAGGACTCGCGCTACCAGATCGAGCTTGGCATGAATCTGGTCATCAACGCGGTGCAGTCGGTGGCGGGCGCGGTCGGAACCGGACCGTTCTATCTGCTGGCCGACGAGAAGGCGCCGCTTGCGTTGCGCGCACTGCCGGCGCTGGCGGGCCTGGTGGAACTGTGCCTGCTTGCGGCAGCGGTCGAGTTTGCGGTGCTTCGGCCCGCGCGCGAGAAGCGCCTGCGCTGGATGCCCGTGGCACTTGCGTGCGTGGCTGGCATGATTTCGCTCAGCGTCACCTTTCCGATGGGATCGGTGAGCGAGCTGTACGGCTTTGGTGCCAACGTGATGATCGCGCTGCTGGTGGGCGTGGCGCTGACGGCACTGTGGCGCGCGGCGGAAGTCGAGGATCGTGGCCTCACGCGCACGGTCGCCATGGTCGGCGGCGCCACGGCGCTGATGGTGGGCCTGTACGGCTTGGCCGGTCGTGCGCATCACTTCCGCAACATCTGGCTGTGCACGCGCACCGCCAACGAACAGATCGTTGCATTCATGGACACGCGGCCCGCGGCCCCCAAGTACGGCGACGCCCCAATCAGCACCATCTATTTCCCTTCCTCGTGCAGGCCTGAGCGCAGCTACGGCGCCTACATCATGCCGGTGGCGCAGGCCGTCGACATTCTCAACACCGTGGACTGGATGAAGCGACTGCAGCCACGGCACCCCACCACCTTCTCGCTGGACACCGACGCGCCCAACCATGGCGCGTACGACATGGTGGTGGGATGCGATGCCATGCCGCGTGATGGGCACTGGTGACCGCACAGACGGAATTCGCGCGACGCACCTGCGCCGAAATTCGCATGCACGGGTTCCATCCGGGTTGTGCGGCAGGTAGCCTTGCCAAGCCTGCATTTCGCGGCATTTGCCGCGAGGAATGGATGATCGCATGACCGCTCCACTGCCCGCCCATCGCTCCGAGACGGCCTTCGAGGACTTCAAGCTTCCCTTGATGCGCGATGGAGCGGTGGCCGAAGCGAACCGCTGCCTGTTCTGCAGCGACGCGCCATGCATCAACGCATGTCCAACGCACATCGACATTCCGCAGTTCATCCGCAAGATCGCCACGGACAACGTGCACGGTTCGGCAAAGACCATCTTCGAGTCGAACATTCTTGGCATGAGCTGCGCGCGCGTGTGCCCGGTGGAAGTGCTGTGCGTGGGTGCGTGCGTGTACAACGATCTGGAGCAGCCGCCCATCGCCATCGGCAAGCTGCAGCGCTACGCCACCGATCGCGCGTATGCCGAAGGCTGGCGCTTCTTCGAGGCCGGGCCTGACAGCGGCAAGCGCGTGGCGTTGATCGGCGCGGGCCCCGCCAGCCTGGCTGCCGCGCATGAACTGCGCCGCCATGGCCACGCCTGCACCATCTTCGAGAAGCGCGCCACGGTTGGCGGCCTGAACACCAGCGGCGTGGCCCCCTACAAGATGAAGGCCGATCGCGGCATGAACGAGGTGGACTGGGTGCTGGCCATCGGCGGCATCACGGTGAACACCGGCGCGGATGTTGGCGGCGCCATTTCGCTTGCCTCGCTGGAGCGCGACTTCGACGCGGTGTTTGTGGGCGCGGGCCTTGGCACCGACAGCGCGCTGGGCGTGCCTGGCGAGAACCTGCCCGGCGTGCATGGCGCGGTGGCGTGGATCGAGGCGATGAAACTTGGCGCGGTGAACATGTCGGCGGTGAAGCACGCCGTGGTGATCGGCGGCGGCAACACCGCCATCGACTCGGTGCGCGAAGTGCGTGGCCTGGGCGTGCCCAGCGTGACCATGCTGTATCGCGGCACACGCGAAGGCATGAGCGGCTACGCGCACGAGTGGAGCGCCGCCATCGAGGAAGGCGTGCAGGCGCAGTGGCAGGCCGTGGCCACCGCCATCGAGGGCAGCGGTCGCGTGCAACGCGTGCATTGCGTGCGCGTGGATGCGGCCAAGAAGCCCATCGCCGGCAGCGACTTCGTCATCGATGCCGATCTGGTGCTGCTCGCGATCGGCCAGTCCAAGCTGGGCGCCATGCTGGGCTCACTTTCCGGCATCAACATCGACAAGGGCATCATCAAGGTGGACGCGCACGGCTTCACCGGTCGCGCCAAGTGGTACGCAGGTGGCGACTGCACCAACGGCGGCAAGGAAGTGGTGAACGCCGCCGCCGAGGGCAAGGCCGCAGCCATCGCCATCCACGCCGCGCTCACGAAGGGAGCTTCGCATGCCTGACATCTCCACCAACACCGGCGGCATCCAGTCGCCGAACCCCTTCTGGCTTGCCAGCGCACCACCGGCCAACAGCGGCCTGCAGATTCAGCGGGCCTTCGAGGCGGGTTGGGGCGGCGCTGTGTGGAAGACGCTGGGCGTGCCCATCCAGAACGTGAGCAGCCGCTTCGGCGGTCACACCATCGGCGGCGTGCGCGGCGCGGGCTTCAACAACATCGAGCTGATCACCGACCGCCCGATCGAGACGAACCTGCGCGAGATCCGCGAGACCAAGAAGCTGTTCCCGAAGAACCCCATCATCGTGTCGCTGATGGTGGAGACCGAGGCGGAGTGGAAGGACATCATCAAGAAGAGCATCGACGCCGGCGCCGATGGCCTGGAGCTGAACTTCGGCTGCCCGCACGGCATGTGCGAGCGCGGCATGGGCAGCGCCGTTGGTCAGGAGCCCAAGGTGAACGAGCGCATCACCGGCTGGGCCGTGCAGTACAGCACCGTGCCCGTGCTGGTGAAGCTCACGC
>CAIPQY010000109.1 GCA_903867275.1 uncultured bacterium
GACCCGTCAGTCCGATTCGCTCGGCGACTCCGCCGGCGCCGCACCCGTCACGGTGACCGTGAGCGTGCTGGTCTTCGCCGCCGGCAACCCCGTTTCCCACGGCCGCAGCAGATTGAAGGTGATCGCGCTGCTGCCGGTGCGCTGCGGCTTGAAGGTGAACACCCACAGCACGCGTCCACCCATCACGCCACGATCGATCGGACGCGTGGCGGGCGCGCCCGACTGCTGCAGCACGCAATCCGCAGGCATCTTGCAGAACCATTCGAAGCCCGTGCCGGAATTGGCCACCAGCTCCACCTTGAACAGCTGGTCCATGGGAACCGTCACCTCGCGCGAACTCTCGAGGTCGAGCACGCGACCCTCGACGGGCTTGTTGGTGGCGCTGGTCGCGGTCTCCGTGGCAAGGCCGCGCACGCGGTGCGTGACCACACCAGCCTCCTGGGCGCTGCGCGCGCTGGCCAGCTCGGTGGCGGGTCCGCTGTCCGCGTCGCACGCGATCAGCGTGCTCGCGGCCAGACCCGCCCCCGCCAGCCAGCGCGCAGCGATGTTCAGCACGCGGCGACCGCCTTCTCGATGGCGTCGAAATCCACCTGCACGCGCGGATCGTCGCTCACCCACGCGTAGCGCACCACGCCGCCGGCATCCACCACGAACGCGGCGCGCTTGGCGACGCCCTTCAGCCCCATCAGGTCGGCGTGCAGCGCGCCGTAGGCCGCGGCCATCTCCTTGTTGAAGTCGCTGAGCAGCGCGAACGGAATGCGCTCCATCTCGCGGAACTTCTCCACCACGAACGGCGAGTCGATGCTCACGCCGAACACCTTGCAGCCCAGCTTCTCCCACTTCGCCCAGCCGTCGCGGAAGGTGCACATCTCGGCCTGGCACACCGGGCTGAACGCCAGCGGGAAGAACAGGATGACGGTCTTCTGGTGACCAAGGGTCTGCGACAGGTCGACGGGATTTCCGGGCTTGGAAGGAAGCGTGAAAGCGGGTGCCTTGGTGCCGACGGCGACGGACATGGATGACTCCTGAAAGAGATGCGGATGACCCCCGATGGATTTCCCCGGGGACGGGGTGGAACGGTAGCAGGTGCGGCGGCCGACGGCAGTCACGCACGCCCGTGGTTTTCGCGCACGGAAGGCGTGTCATGCTGGCTCCACCCATGGGGACATCCTGTTGACGATCGGAATCTGCAGGAAAAAAGGCATGGATTCGGCGGACTGCCCCCGCAGCGCATCACGCTGTACGGCACGCCAATTCAACAGGAGAACCACCATGCCCCACCGAGTGTTCGTGCCCTGCCTTGCCACCCTCACCATCTGCCTGCGATTCGCCCACGCGCAGTCGGCCTGTTGTTCGCCACACGCCGGCACCGGCTGCGCACTGCCAGCCTGTCAGGCGTCGGTCTGTCAGGTCGATCCATTCTGCTGCAACACCCAGTGGGACGAGCGCTGCGCCAGCGAGGCCAGCGTGCTGTGTGCCGACTGCCAGCCGAGCACGGGCTGCGAGCTGCCCCCCACTTCGGTTGCCACGACCGAGTCCTGCGGCACGAGCACCGATGATCCCTGCCTCGGCATGGGCTTCAGCGCCACGCCACTGCCGATCGGCGTCATGCTGCACGGCACCGCGTGGAGTTCGGACACGGCACGCGACGTGGACTGGTACCAGACCACGTTCAACTCGCCCACCATGCTGCAGGTCGCCTGCTGGAGCGCTGGACCGATGGGCGTGGCCATCGTCGACGACCAGTGCCCACCCACGGTGCTGGCCGAGTCACCGGACGGTTGCCCAGCAACGGTGTCGGCGTGCGTGCCCGCGGGCACGGTGCGTGTGGTGGTGCGCCCGCTGCTGTTTGAATCGCTTGCCTGCGACGAAGCGCGGGCTGCCTATGCGCTGCAGGCCACCACCATGCCCTGCACGCCCATCCGACCACTG
The DNA here is from genome assembly GCA_903867275.1 of uncultured bacterium. Classification (GTDB taxonomy): domain Bacteria; phylum Planctomycetota; class Phycisphaerae; order Phycisphaerales; family SM1A02; genus SYAC01. The sequence continues at coordinate 1,933 of CAIPQY010000109.1, forward strand.
AACGATCGTTGCGACACGGCCCTGCCTGCCTCGGTCGGACTGAACGCCTTCGACTGCAGCGATGCCACATCCGATCCGGCCTGGCTGGCGTCCTGGTGCAACGAGGGTGCCGGCCTGACCTTCACGAACGATGTGTGGCTCGCGTTCCAGGCACCGTCCACAGGGGCGTACCGCTTCTCCACCTGCGGGCTGTCGGCGTTCGATGTTCGCATGGCCCTGTACGACGGGTGCGGCGGCCAGGTGCTGGCATGCAGCGACGACGCGTGCCCGGACGGAGGCGCCGACATGGAGGCAGGTCTGATGTGCGGCAGCATCACGCTGGTGCGCATCGGCGGATGGGGCCATGGCGCCGCCGGAAGCGTGCGCATCACCGCGCTCGATCAGGGCGGCTGCGGATGCGTGGAAGACCTCGATGGAAATCTGTCCGTGGACAGTGGCGACATCGCCTTCGCGCTGCTGTGCTTCGGTGACATGGGAGGTCCGGCGGATCTGGACACCGACGGCGAGGTGACCTTTGCGGACGTTGCGCTGCTGCTGCTGGCAAGCGGTCCGTGCCCATGATTTCCGCCTGTTCCGATCGAAAGCGCGAAATCCACGGGAGCCTTTGGATCCCGAAGCCCCGTTTCCTAGAATGTTCGGCATGTCCCCGCAGTTCCGCGCAGAAGAGACGGCCCCCCCCGGGCCCTGGGCGCGGCTCATCGCGTCGCTTCTGACGATCTGCTGCACCCTGCCGGCATTGGCGCAGGCGCCCGGGCCCTGCAACCGGGTCGGCCCTGGAGCCGGCTGCATCGACATCACCTGCGCGAATGACGTGTGCCAGTTCATTCCGAGCTGCTGCGACCAGGTGTGGGATCAGCAGTGCGTGGACATGGCCGATCAGCGCTGCTCGGGCTGTCAGGTGAACCTGCAGGATTGCCGCATGCCGCACGAGCTCGGCGGTTGCGGCGACAGCTCCTGCTGCGGCACCGTGTGTGCCATCGATCCGTACTGTTGCGAGGTGGCCTGGGATGGCGCGTGCGTGATCTACGCGTCGAACTGCGCAAGCCCGCCGCCACTGCCCTGCGGCGATCCGGCCGCCGGCAACTGCAAGCAGGTGCACGGCACCGCAAGCTGCAATGATGCGACCTGCTGTGAACTGGTGTGCGGATCGGCGGGCACCGCCTACTGCTGCCAGCAGTCATGGGACGCGCTCTGCGTGCAGCTGGCACAGTCGCTGTGCGCCAGCGACTGCGTGGGACCAGCGCCCAATGGTTCGCTGTACGAGAACGAACCCTGCCAGCAGGATCAGAACGACCCCGGCATCCGCGTGAGCGGCAAGAGCGGGTCGCCGCAGGTGATCAATGGCGCTTCGGCCACCGTGCAGGGCGAACTGCACAGCAACGGCACCGCCGCCTCCACCGACGTGGACGTGTACTCGGTCGACCTTCGGTTCGCCGATACGGATCATGATGGTCTGGTGAAGCTTCGCCTGGGCCTGCAGTGCGGCGTGAACGCCTTCGCCGCGGTCGTGGCCCCTGGCACCATGGCCCCCGGGCTTGCCGCAGCGCCACTGCAGCTGAACACGCTGGCATGCGAAGTGAAGCAGGGTTCAGCCTGTCTGGCCCCCGCGGTCTGGTGGATCGTGGTGGCACCGGGCACGACCAGTGCGATCAGCGACGCCGCTCTGGGCTGCGGATCGCCCCGCCACAACTACCGCCTCACCATGTCGATCGATGCCCGATGCGGCACCTTGTGCGGCGCCTCCACCGACTCCTGCTTCACCCCCCACAGCGGCATCTCCTGCTCCGATGCATCCTGCTGCATGCAGGTGTGCGCGGCGCTGCCACTGTGCTGCGACACCGGCTGGGACAGCGTGTGCGTGCAGATGGCCGCAGACCTGTGCGTGCTGCCTCCTTCCCCGAACGATCGCTGCGCCAACGCGTTGCCCGCGGTGGTTGGCAGTCAGCCGTTCTCCCTGTTCGGAGCCGGCATCGAGGCCACCGCCGAATTCGGCTGCAGCATCAGCGCAACGCCAACCACCAGCGATGTGTGGTTCGGCTGGCGCCCCGACACCGCCGGCCTGTACACCGTCTCGGTGTGCGGCGTGGACTTCGATTCGCGCCTGGGCGTGTACCGCGGCACCTGCGCGGGCTTCACCTCGATCGCCTGCTCCGACAACAGCAGCGCGTGCGACCCCTACGTGAGCGGCTCGCAGGCGCTCGCCAGCGTGGTCTGCGGCCAGGACTATCTCATCCGCATCGCCGCAGCGGGCGGCCAGACCGGTGCAGGCACGCTGCGCATCACGCCGGCGCTGCTGGGTGCCGCGTGCTGTCCCGCCGATCTCGATGGAAGCCGCCTGGTCGACTTCGGCGATGTGGCGCTGGCCCTGATCGACTTCGGTCCCTGCGGGCAGTGCAACGCCGATCTGGACGGCACCGGCGCCGTGGATTTCGGCGACGTGGCGCTGATGCTGCTTGAATCAGGCCCCTGCCCCTGATCGAACTTCCATTCAGGCGATGCCCGGCATCTGCGCGCTGAGCGAGCGTCGCATGATCTTGCCTGTGGCGTTGCGAGGCAGCGCCTCCAGTCGGCGGATGTCGCGCGGCACCTTGTAGGCAGGCAGCGTGGCGCGGCAGTGATGCTGCAGCGCGGTGGCGTCGAAGGTGGCGCCCTCGTGCAGCTCCACGAACGCCAACGGCACCTCGCCGCGACTCGGATCCTGCAGACCGATGACCGCGGAATCCTTCACCGAGGGATGCCGGTTCAGCACCTCCTCGATCTCGCGGGGGAACACGTTCTCGCCCGAGATGATCAGCATCTCCTTGATGCGACCCGTGATGAACAGGTGGCCATCCTTGTCGAAACGGCCCATGTCGCCGGTGCGGAAGAAGCCGTTCTCGTCGAACACCTTCGCCGTCTCCTCGGGCAGGTTCCAGTAGCCGTGCATCACGTTGGGGCCCTTGATGCGGATCTCGCCATCCTCGCCGGCAGGCAGCACGCGACCATCGGGCGCCACGATGCGTTCCTGCACATCGGGCAGCGGCCGACCCACGCTGCGATGACGCCACTCGCTCGGCAGGCACCAGTTGGTCACGGGGCTGGTCTCGGTGAGTCCGTAGCCCTCGGCGATGCGAACGCCGAAGCGCTCCTGAAACGCGGCGGCCACCGCATCGGGCAGCGGCTCGCCGCCACTCACGGCGTAGCGAAGTCGCTCGAAGCACTCCTTGCCGCCGTGCTTGGCCGCCGACAACGCGTTGTACATGCTTGGAATCGCCACGAACGCCGTCACCGCATGCTGCTTCGCCAGATCAAGCACCTTGCGCGGCAGGAATCGCGCCGTGTACACCGCCTTGCCCGCGACCACCATCGGCAGCAGCGTGAGCACGGTCAGGCCGAAGCTGTGGAATTGCGGCAGCACGCCAAGCAGCACGTCGTGACGATCGAACGACGCCCAGCGGATGATCTGGTCGACATTGGCGTCCAGATTGCCCGCTGAAAGCATCACGCCCTTCGGGCGCCCGCTGGTGCCGCTGGTGTACAGCAGCACCGCCAGGTCGTCGGCGCCTCGGCGCGCGGCACGGCGCACCGGCGGAATGCCACCGAACTTCAGGCTTTCAAGACGCAGCGGCTTCATCGACGGCGTGGGCCCCTGGATGTAGTCCAGCATGGGCCCCACCGTCACCACCGTGTCGGCGCCCGAGTCCTTCACGATGTACTCAAGATCCTCGCGCGAGAGCAGGTAGTTCAGCGGCACCGCCACCTTGCCGGTCATCCAGGTGGCCAGCAGTGCGGCCGGAAACAGGCCCCCGGTCGGCAGCAGCAGGCCCACCGCTTCCCGATCGGTGCTTCGCTCGATCGCCCGCGCGATGTGCCAGGCCGCGACCAGGGTCTTCAGTCCGGTCCAGCTTCCCTGGTCGTCCACCATGAAGGTGTGGAACGGCCGCATGAGCAGACTGCGTTGGATACGGAGCAGGAGTCGCATGGAACTCGCTAAAGTACGCGGCATCATGACCCTGCACCACCTGTCGTCGCGGCCGCTTCGTGTGCTGCTTCCCCTGCTGCTTGTCGTGCTTGCCGCCTGCAACGGCGCACAGCAGAAGCTGGACGACGCCACGCGCGCCTACGACGCCACCGACTGGACGAAGGCCTACAACGACGCCGTGGCCGCGCAGAACGAGGCGCAACCGCCGCTGAAGCAGCACGCCGCATTCGTGGCAGGCCTTGCGGCGTATCGCCAGGATCGCTTCGACGAGGCGAAGACGCGCTTCGACTTCGCCGAAACCAGCACCGACAAGGATGTGAGCGGCCAGGCGAAGGTGATGCTTGGCGACCTGCTGGTGCGCGACAAGCGCCCCGACGCCGCCGCCGCCAAGTACGACGAGGCCGCGCTGCTGCTGACCGGTGACGCCGCCACGCGTGCACGCGCTCTCGCCAGTGCTGCGCGCGAACAGAGCAAGGCATCTTCCACGCCGCCCCAGGCCGAGGCCGCCAGCGAGGATGGCGGCGCGGACGCCAAGCCCGTGGCAACGACCGCCAGCGCCAAGCCGAAGAAGAAGGCGACCGACACCAAGCCCGATCCCAAGGCCAAGCCCGCGCCGAAGGGCGCAGCGGGGAACGCGAAGGACGACAAGCCCGCGGCGAAGGACGGCAAGAGCGCCAAGAACGCGAAGGACGACAAGGACGACGCGAAGAGCACCAAGGGCTTCACGATCCAGTGCGGCGCCTATGCGAAGGAAAGCGACGCGCGCCAACGTGCCCGCGAACTCACCGACGATGCCAAGAAGGCCGGCCTGCCGGCACCGACCGTGAAGCGCCTGACCGGCCGCGACGGCAAGAAGCTGTGGATCGTGTCGATCGGCGAGTTCAAGAGTCGCGCCGACGGCAAGAAGGCGCTGGCCAAGCTGAAGGTGGATCACGCCGAAGTGCTGCCGATCGCCGGCTGACGCTCACTCGCGATTCATCAGGAAGGTCGCCGTGCGCTCGAAGTACGCCATCATCGCTTCGCGATGGGGCTGCTCGATGCCGGCATCCTGCAGCGCGCCGCGCATGCACTCCACCCATCCGTTGCGCGCGGCCAGATCGATGGCGAATGGCATGTGACGCATGCGAAGGCGCGGATGACCCTTGCGATCGGAGTACGCGGTCGGGCCTCCGAAATACTGGATCAGGAACTCGGCCTGGTTGCGGATGGGCTCTTCCAGTTCGGCCGGAAACATGCCGCGCATGGTGGGATGCATGTCGATGCGCGCATAGAAGGCGCGCGCGATGCGCCAGAACGGCTCGGGGCCAAGCAATGCGTACAGATTCGGCGATGGCTGCTGCGGAATCGGCACGGCACCGCTCACCGGCAACGGCCTGTCCTGCGGATGCGGCGTTTCAGCGCTCATGGCTTTGATGCTAGCCCGCCGCGCGCGTCTGCAGCGCCTTCAGCAGCGCCTCGTAGTGCCAGGGCATGTTGTGCACGGCGGCACTCGCCCGCACCCACCAACGCCCGCCCCAGTCGATGATCGGCACCTCGATGCGCTCGCGCGCGTACAGGTCGGCCTGCAGGTGCTCCACCTTCTCGAAGCGACGCAGCGACTCGGGCAACTGCACCACGGCCATGCATGTCAGGCAACTGCCGTCGAGCGGCGTGGCAGGCTGTGCGCCCAGGCCGCGCACCAGCAATTGGTGGGCCCAGCAGGCGAGCTGGTGATTGTGCCGCATCACCCGCTCCACGCCGAGCGCATGCGTGAAATCGAGCGCCGCCGGCACGGCAAGCCACGCGGAAAAGTCGCGCGTGCCCTGCCAGTCGAATTCCGGCTCGAAGCCCTCGCCATAGAAGTGGCTGATCACGCACGGGTGGGTCGCCGCGGCGTGATCCGCGCGAACACGCAGGAACGCGCTGCCCTTCGGTGCCATCACCCACTTGTGCAGGTTGGCGGCATAGAACTCCGCGCCGATGGCGCCCACATCGAGCGGCATCGCGCCCGGTGCATGCGCACCATCCACCAGCAGCGCACATCGGGGCGGCAGCTTCGCTCGCAGCGTTTCCACCGGGAAGCGTGTCGCGGTGGCGCTGGTGACATGATCCAGCACCAGCAATCGTGTGCGCTCGTTCACGCCGGCAAGCACGGCATGCAGCAACGACTCTGCGTCGATCGTGGGCAATGGCACAGGCACATCACGCACAACCGCTCCGCACTCGCCCGCCCTGCTGCGCATGGCCTGACGAACCGCGCGATACACATGATCCGTGCACAGCAGTTCGTCACCGGGCTCGAAGCGCATGGACCGGAGCACCGCGTTCACGCCCTCGGTCGCGTTGGTCACGAACCCGTACTCGCTGGGCGCACCGCCGAAACGGCTCGCCAGCTTCACCTTCACCTCACCAAGCAGCGACTGAATGCGGCGACCGATCAACTCGATGGGATCCCGCTCCAGCCGATCGCGCCACGCATCCTGTGCGGCGCGCACGCAACGCGGCACCGACCCGAACGAACCGTGGTTGAGGAAGATTAGGTCGGGGTCGACCCCAAACTCGGCCCGAACCTCGGGGGCAAACGGTTCGGGTGGTTGGGTGATTGGCGCCATGGAAACGGCACAGTACCCGCCTTTTGACGCCGAAACGGCCCATTTACCGGTCGCCATCTGTTTGGCTAACATTCACCGAACGAAAACTGTTGGACCTCCTTGGACCCGCCCGATGCATCACGCGACTGATCGATCGAACCAAAGGAGATCCGAAATGCTGCTCACCACCACCAACGCCCTGCATGTCCGCCACCGCCTTGCCCCCACGCCCATCGAAGCCGACGCACCACTGGTGTGCACCGGCCCCGGCGGCGACTTCACCACGCGCTACCACGCCTTCGGTGGAGGCCTGGTGGCGGTCGAGGGAAACACCCAGACACCCAGCGTGTGCGTGTCGCGCCAGCGCGTGGACTGGATCGAGCGCCTTCTCGGCATCCGTCGATGGCGTCTGCTGCGTCGAGCCGATGACTCGGCACATGCCGCGACCCGCACCAACCTCTCTCCAGCGCAGGCCCAACCGTGGCGTCACGGCCGATGGGCATCCGACCTCGCACTCGCAAGGAACCTGACCCATGTCCATGAGTCTCACGCCGCAGCAGATTCGCATCTTCCGTCTCATTCGCGAGTCGCGGAACACGCGTGGCTATTCCCCCACGATGCAGGAAATCGCCAACGCGCTCGGCATCAGCAAGGTGACCGTGTTCGAGCACGTGGAGGCGCTCGTCGAGAAGGGCGCGCTGGTGCGACAGCCGAACAAGGCTCGCTCTTTGGCGATTGCGGATGAGGCGGCGCTGCCGGACGAGAGCGCCAAGGCCGGCGAATTGCCGCTGGTCGGACGCATCGCCGCAGGCCACCCCGTTGAGAAGTACGAGCAGCACGAGACGCTGCAGCTTGAAAGCATCTTCGGCCCTCGCCGCGGTCAGCGCGGCAACCTGTTCGCCCTGCAGGTGGACGGCATGAGCATGCGTGACGAGGGCATTCTGGACGGCGACTACGTGATCGTGGAGCAGCGCAGCGTGGCTCGCAACGGCGAGCGCGTGGTGGCCCTGCTTCCGAACGGCGAGACCACGCTGAAGACCTTCTTCAAGGAGAAGGGCCACATCCGCCTGCAGCCCGCGA
>CAIPQY010000110.1 GCA_903867275.1 uncultured bacterium
AAGAAGCCCGGGTGCTCGCGCTCCACGCGCCCGGCCCACTCGCGATTGCTGGCCAGCAGATGGTCGAGTTCGCCCATACGCGTGGATGGTAAGGGCAAGCGCGCCCGACACAAGGGGCGTGCCCCGAAACCTCACACCCGCGCGTGCTCGTGCGCCGCGTGGCTGGAGCGCAGCGCACCGGGTGGACACGCCGCAACCGCCCGCTCAAGCTCGCTGCGCTGGGCCGCCGGCACGCGCTCCATCACGCCCAGCTGCGCGAACGTGTCCAGCAACGACGCCGCCTGCATGCCGCGATACACCACATCGCTGTCCACGATGGCCTTGCCCATGATCTGCTCCAGCTGCGACTGCGTGTACACGGGCTTGGTGGCTGCGGTGCTCTTGGTGCCGTACTGGTTCAGGTTGCTCGCGAAGATGCCGGCCGCGCTCACGGGCAGGAAGTCCTCGTAGCGAAGCCCCTCCACCTGCGCGAAGCCGTCGCGCACAAGCGCGTGGATGTCGGCGGTGGAAAGGCCGCCCTTCCCTGCAACACCCTTCGGCGTGGCGGCATAGCGGCCGTACACCAGTCCCTGTTCGAGCAGCGCCGGCAGCGTCTTCGGAAATGGCGCGAAGGGCTTGGCATACAGCGCCTCGTAGGCCGCGAAGTCCTTCTTCGGTAGCGACGGATCCTTCTCGCGCGCCGCGTCGGCCTGTGCAAGACAGGTGTCGTACATCGTTCGGCCCTTCGGCGTGGTGGCGTAGCCGCGCTCCTCGATCTCTCCGAAGCGCGCGGTGTGCACCGCGTCCACGGTGGCGCCGTTGGCCTCGCGGAACTGCACCGGCTCGGTCAGCGCCTTGTAGGCATCCTGTCGCAGCAGGATGGGCGTGTCCTCGGAGGGCCCCTCGGTGAAATCCTTGAAGCCGGCGTGCTTCAGCGTGTGCAGCGCGAACACGGGCTTGGTGAACGTGGTGACCAGACCATCCACGAGTCGCTGCACATCGGCGTCACCGACGGTGCCGAGCTGATACGAGTCGATCTCGGCGTGACTGAGATGCTTGAAGTGCAGGCGCAGCCAGTCGCGATCGGCGGTCTTCGCCAGTCGACCAAGCGCCAGCCCCGCGCGCATGCGGAAAGTCGCCTCGTCCATCTCGCCCAGCGCGTGCTTCATGGCCGCGGTGTACAGATCCATGCAGAAGGTGTTGGGCGTGAGATGGTTCAGGTGATGGCTCTCGAAGCACGCGATGTCGGCGGCGATCTTGAAACCCGCATCGCCCAGGTCCTTGTACAGCCCGTGGTCGCGCACCTTGCCCGTCCACTTGAAGATGTGGTCCACGCCCTCGCGGATCAGCGCCTCGCCGTCCTCGCGCGAAAGCCCGCCCTGCTGCTCGCACCGCTCGATCAACTCCTTGGCGCGCGCCGAGAACACCTGGCGCGTGGCCAGCAGCGCATCGATGCGCGCCTTGGTGGTGGGGTCGAAGTAGTCGGTCATCAGCAGCGAGGTGAACACGCGATGCTCGGGTCGCACCATCGAGCGGAAGGCGGTGGCGATGATGGGCTGGCTCTTCGAGCCCACGTTCGTCATGTCGTAGAAGTTGTGCGGCTCCATGGCGAAGGCGGCGAAGAAGCGCGCGATCCACCGGTACTCGTCGGCCCGGCCGATGCGGATGGCGCCGTGACGCTCGCTGCTGGTCTTGTCCAGCTGGGCGTCGCTCACCGCGAAGCCGCGATGCAACTGCCCCACCAGCGCGCACACCGCCTTGTTGCACTCGCGGTTCACCAGAAGGCTGCGGTCATACAGCGGCACTTCCTTGCCGAACATGCTCGACAGTTCGGCGAACAGGCGGTTCTGCATCTCGATGCGGTCGGCGAATTGGGTGCTCATGGTCGGCTCCTTCATGCGCCCTTGCCTCGGGCATGCTCCAAGGGTAGCCGCGTGACCGCCCCGATCACAGTCATCGAACCACGAACAACGACCAAGCATCCTCGTTCGTGCGGCGCGCCTCTACCATGCGCCCCACCTTCCGCCGCGCACCAAGGAAATGCCGATGTCCGATGCCAACCTCGACAACGTCCGTGAACGCATCCGCCAGATCGACCGCGAGCTGGTGGAGCGCGCCGCCGAACGCCTGCAGCTGGCCAAGCAGGTGGGCGAGATCAAGCGCCGCAACCATCTGCCAACGGTGGACTACGCGCAGGAGCGCGCCGTGCTGGACCGCGCACGAAGCACGGCAACTGAGCAAGGACTGGATCCGTCGCTCGCCGAGGATCTGATCGCGCGCCTGATCCGCGCCTCGGTGAACGCGCAGGACCAGGACAGCATCCGATTCTCCGCGGCGGGCGCCGGCAAGACCGCCATGGTGGTGGGTGGCGAAGGACGCATGGGTCGATGGATGCGGCAGTTCCTGTCGGCCGAGGGTTTCCGGGTTGGTTCGATGGATCCAGCGAGCAGCGAAGCGGAGAACGCGTGGTCTCGCGACACCTTCGCCACCGCCGACCTGATCATGTGCTGCGCCACGCCGGCAGCCACCGCCGACCTGTACATGCAGTGGACGCGCACGCCGCCGAAGGGTGTGGTGGTGGACATCGCCAGCATCAAGACGCCCCTGCTGCCCGCCCTGCGCGCGCTGCAGAAGGCCGGCGCGCGCGTGGCCTCCATCCATCCCATGTTCGGTCCGGGCATCGCGCTGCTGCGCGACGCCGACATCGTGCTGTGCGACACGGGCGATGCCGACGCGCTGCAGCAGGTCGAGCGCCTGTTCCAGCCCACCACCGCGCGCCTGGTGCGCATGCCGCTCGACGAACACGATCGCCTGATGGCCGACCTGCTCAGCCTGGCGCATGCCACCGCCATCTGCTTCGCGCTGGCGCTGCCCAAGCAGGAGCATCCGGTGCGCAGCACCACCTTCCTGGCACTGGAGCGCCTGGCCGCGAATGTGGTGCGTGAAAGCCCCGATGTGTACTACGAGATCCAGGCGCGCAACCCGCACTCCTTCGGCGCCATCGAGCGTCTGCGCAGCGCCATCGACACGCTCACGCAGGCCATCTCGCT
>CAIPQY010000111.1 GCA_903867275.1 uncultured bacterium
GGCAAACACGCGGTCCACCGCGGCCAGGTCCGCGCCTGGCGGCACCCACAGACCGGGCTCCACCAGCAGCCGCGGCGGTCGTCGAAGCAGGATCAGGCGGTCGCCTTCCATGCACGGCATTCTGTCCGAAACGCGCGCGATCCGTTATCGTCGCCCCATGCAGACCTCCGGCACCACCAGTGGCGTCAAGCTTGCCCAGCCCCCAGGCCTCTACCTGCTGTTCATCGTGGAGATGTGGGAGCGCTTCAGCTACTACGGCATGCGTGCACTGCTGGTGCTGTACCTGATCGCGGGCGCGTACTCGGTGAAGCTGCCCAGCGGCGAGCAGGCGCAGTTCGCCACCAGCAGCGTGGTGCAGGTCACCACCGCCGAGGGTGTGACCACCGGCACCGTGACGCGCGTGTTCGATGACGCCAAGAGCGGCACCGCGGTGCCCACGCTTCTGCTGAAGGTGAGCGCCGCCGATGGCAGCAGCACCAACAAGAACATTCCGCTTGCTTCGATCACCGCAGTGAAGACCGAGGGCAAGGGCAATCCCGGCCCTGGCTGGAACAAGGAGAGCGCCAACACGCTGTACGGCTGGTACACGGGCCTGGCGTACCTGCTTCCGATCGTGGGCGGTCTGATCGCGGACAAGTTCATCGGCACGCACCGCAGCATGATCGTGGGCGGCCTGCTGATCGCGCTGGGGCACATCACGCTGGCCGTGGCGGGCATCGGCGGCGCCGATCACACCATGGGCGGCCAGTCCATCTTCATCGCGGGCCTGGCGCTGATCGTGATCGGCACCGGTCACTTCAAGCCCTGCGTGAGCGTGATGGTGGGTCAGCTCTACGGCCCCGACGATCCGCGACGCGACGGCGGCTTCACGCTGTTCTACATGGGCATCAACATCGGCGCGTTCCTGTGCGCATTCGTGTGCGGAACGCTGGGCGAACAGGTGGGCTGGCACTGGGGCTTCGGCAGCGCGGCGGTGGGCATGCTGCTTGGCCTTGGCGTGTACATGGTGTTCCGCGAGAAGTACCTGCACGGCATCGGTCTGGCACCTGAAGGCAAGCGCAATTCGTCGGGCTTCTTCCTGGCGGGCGGCGTGGTGCTGGCGGCGCTGGTGGGTCTGCTGTTCAACGGCGGCTTCTTCGGCGCGCTGGAGGATGGTGTGCGCAGCGCCATGAGCACGCCGGCGGGCGCGTGGGGCATTCCCATCGCGCTGGTGGTGGCGACCGCGCTCATGATCGCCTGGCTGCTGTCCATGCAGGCGCCGCAGGATCGCGGCACCGTGGCCAGCATCCTGGTGTTCATCGGGTTCAACACGTTCTTCTGGATGGCCTTCGAGCAGGCAGGCAGCAGCCTGAACCTGTTCGCCGAGGACAACACCAGCCGCGTGATCGCCGGATGGGAAGTGCCGACGAGCTGGTTCCAGTCGATCAACGCGTTCTGCGTGTTCATGATGGCTCCGCTGTTCGCGGCGATGTGGTCGCGCATGGGCGCGAAGGGCCGCGATCCCAAGCAGGCCACCAAGATCGGACTCGGCCTGCTGCTGCTGGGCGCGGGCTACCTGTTCATGGTGTTCGGCGCCAAGCACGCCAGCGGCGGCCTGCGCGTCAGCATGTTCTGGCTGGTGGCCACCTACTTCTTCCACACCATGGGCGAGCTGTGTCTCTCCCCCACCGGCCTGGCGTTCGTCACCAAGGCGGCGCCCGTGAAGTTCGTGTCGCTGCTCATGGGCATCTGGTTCCTCAGCAGCTTCCTGGCCGGCGTGCTGGGCGGCTATCTGGCCGCGACCACCGAGGCCATCGAGGCGGGCACGATGTCGCTGCCGTGGTACGGCTGGTTCCGCATCGGCGGACAGGCCGACTACTACCTGCTGTTCGTGATCGTCAGCGTGGTGCTGGGCGTGGTCGCGCTGGCCAGCAGCCCGTTCTTCACACGCGTGCTGAAAGAGAAGGCCTGAGCGTCACTTCACGAAGGTGAGCGTGGCGCGGTCCTTGCGCACGCCGGGGAACGCCAGCACGCGGTTGTGCATGCTCACGTACACGCCCGGCGCCAGGATCTGCACGGCGAGCAGCGCCTCGGTGAGGTTCTGCGTGGCGTCGGTGCGGCGCAGTTCCCACGGGCGCATGGCGCCGGTGAACACCACGGCGCCGCGCGGGCCGCCGGAAGCCTGCAGACGCTTCAGCGTGGCCTCGCCGCTTTCGGCAAGTCGATCGGTGCCGTGCACCACGATCACGCCGTCGTGCGACTGCAGCTGCCCCTCCACCACCTCGGCGATCAGCGCGTGATCGGCGGCGGTCATGTCCAGGCTGTCCTTGTTCATCAGCGCGATGCGGGTGATCTCGGTGGTGCCGCGCAGTTCCAGCTGCGCCAACATCACGTCGAGCACGCTCACGCCGTTCGACAGCGTGCCGCCCAGTTCCTCGTAGGTCTTCTCGATGGTGCCACCGGTGCTGATGAGGGCGATGCGTGCCATCACGCAAAGGTAGCGCAGAAACCGCTCATGCTTCCACCACCGATTCGCTCGGCGCCAGGCACGCGGTGTCGGTGCAGCACTGCCACAGCACGCGAAGGCGAAGCGGACGCGGCGCCGGCTGCGGCGCGATCAATCGAATGGGCACGCGCACCTCGCCGTGGTGTACGCGCGTGCCGCCCGGCCCCACTTCGCCCACGGGCCATGCGGCCTCGATGCGCACACCGTCGTCGCGCGGCTCGGCGGCAAGCCCGACAAGCACCGCATCACCCGGGTCGTGCGCATTCACATGATGCCCGGCATCGATCGAAAGACGCAGCTCGAACCGCTCGCCGCCGCGATCAAGCGCCACAAGTTCGGCGCGCACAGGCCCCGGCGCATCCGAACCACCC
>CAIPQY010000112.1 GCA_903867275.1 uncultured bacterium
CCCCAGCGGCGAAGTGCCCGCCACGCGCAGCAACCCGCGCGTGAACCGCTCGCTCACGCCGTGTCGCTGCAGCGCCAGCCCGACCACGCCCGCACCCGCGAACAGGAAGATGATGTTGTCGGCGTAGTGCGCGGCGTTCTCCTTGAACGAACCCACGCCAAGCAGCGGCAGCAGCAGCACGGGCAGCAACGAGGTGATGGCCATGGGCACCGCGTGCGTCATCCACCAGATGGCCATCCAGCCCAGCAGGCCAAGCGTCCACGAGGCGGGCGCCGCGAGTCGCGCGTGGTCAAGCGCCGGATGCGTGCCCAGCACCAACGCCGCGCCGGCAACTGGCCCGGCGATCAAGCCCACATGCGCCACCCACCCACTGGAGGCGCCATCCGATTCATCGCGTTCACCCTGCGACTCGTGGCTCATGGGCGAAGTATCACCGAGATCGCGACGGGCTGCGCGCGGAGTACCGTCCATCCAAACACCGGCATTTCCACTCGCACGGCGTGCATTCCACTATCTTCGCGCCATGCAGGGTTCTCCCTCGGCCACCGCGTCCGCGCCAACCCGCCCCCTGTATCTGCAACGCACCATGCTGGTGCTGCTCGCCCTTGGTTACGGCGGCGGCGTGCCGCTTGAGATGGCCTTCAACATCGTGCCAACATGGGCCAGCGCCGCGGGCTGGAGCGTGGTGAACGTGGGCGCGCTGTCGCTGGCCAAGCTGCCCTACTCGTTCAAGGTGCTGTGGGCGCCGCTCACCGATCACCTTGGCATTCCCGGGCTGCGCTGGATGGGCCGTCGTCGCGCGTGGCTGCTGCTGTCGCAGGTGGTGTGCCTGCTGCTCATCCTGCTGCTTGCCTGGAACATGGACGCGCACGAGCACGCCGCCACGCCGGAACTGATCATGGTGCTGCTTGGCGTGCTGGTGTTCGCGGGCGCCACGCAGGACATCGTGGGCGATGCATTCCGCGCCGAGGTGCTGCAGCCGCGCGAGCTGGGCGCAGGTGCCAGCGTGTTCGTGACGGGCGCGCGCATCGCCTCGGTGGTGGGCGGCGCCGGCGCGCTGATCATTGCCAGTCGCCTGCAGGCCAATGATGCGTGGCGCGGCTGGGCGTGGGGCGTGGCCATTGGCCTGCTCGCACTGTCCACCGTGATCGGCATGGTGGGCACGCTGCTCGCCAAGGAGCCGACCCGCGTGGAAGGCATGGCGCACGGCTTCGCCGCCAGCGTGGTGCAGCCCTTCCAGATCTTCGCCAGCCAATGGGGATGGAAGCTGGTGGTGCTGTTCGCGTTCACCATCCTGTATCGACTGCCCGACAACCTGGGGGGCGCCATGACGCCGCCGCTGCTGGTGAAGGGGCTTGGCTACTCCACCGAAACCATCGGATGGGTGCGACAGGCGATGGGGTTCACCTTCAGCATCGTGGGCGCCATGCTGGGCGGCTGGCTGGTGGCGCGCTGGGGCATCGTGAAGTGCCTGTGGGTGTTCGGCGTGCTGCAGGCGGCGAGCAACGTGGGCTTCCTGCTGCTGGCCGATGGCTATCACGCCACCGTGGCGAACGCGGCCGTTCAGGCGGCGCCGACCGCGGCACTGGTGCCCGTGATCGCCTTCGAGAACCTGTGCGGCGGGCTGGTGAGCTGCGGCTTCGTGGCCTACATGATGAGCGTGTGCGATCGCCGCGCCACGGCCACGCAGTACGCGCTGCTCACCTCGTTCATGGCCGTGGGCAATGCGCTCACCGGCTGGCTGAGCGGATGGATGGTGGCCAACATGGACTACAAGCCCTTCTTCGCGATGTCGCTCGCGGCGGCGCTGCCCGGCATGGCGCTGATTCCGCTGCTGCGCGCGCGTCATGCACCCGAGCACGTGATGATCGTCGAGGCCTGACGCCGCATCGCCGCCCACCCGCACGCGGCATCGCGCTACGCTGCCCGCATGCCTGACGCAACGCACGCGCCCGAAGTGTTGATCGAGGATCTGCACAAGGCCTTCGACGGCAAGCCGGTGCTGGAGGGCGTGAACCTGCGCATCGATCGCGGCGAGATGGTGGCCATCGTGGGCGGCTCAGGCTGCGGCAAGACCGTGCTGCTGAAGCACATCACCGGCCACTTCATCGCCGACAAGGGTCGCGTGTGGGTGGCCGATCACGAGGCCGGCACCAACGGCCAGGGCGAGGCGCCGCTGCTCGAGATCGGCACCGCAAGCGAGGGCAAGCTGGACGAGGTGCGCATGCACTGGGCCGTGGTGTTCCAGCGCAACGCCCTGCTCACCGGCGACGTGTTCGACAACCTGGCCATGCTGCCGCGCGAGCTGCGCACCATGACCAACGAGCAGATATTGCCGCTGGCGGTGAAGGCGCTGAAGGATGTGGGACTGGATCCCGAACTGGTGCTGCACCGCAGCCGCGACA
The DNA here is from genome assembly GCA_903867275.1 of uncultured bacterium. Lineage (GTDB taxonomy): Bacteria > Planctomycetota > Phycisphaerae > Phycisphaerales > SM1A02 > SYAC01. Next base: position 2,406 of record CAIPQY010000112.1, read on the forward strand.
TGCTGAGCGGCGGCATGGCCAAGCGCGTGGCCGTGGCGCGCGCGCTGGTGATGGATCCAGTGCTGATCCTGTACGACGAGCCCACCTCGGGACTGGACCCCGAGATGTGCGTGCAGATCCACGACCTGATCAAGGCCACGCACCACACGCAGCCGCAGATCGCCACGCAGCGCCCGGGCGCCGTGCGAACCACCATCGTGGTCACCCACGACACCGAGCTGCTGCGCCGCCTGAAGCCGCGCGTGGTCATGCTGCATGCGGGCCGCGTGCTGTTCGACGGATCGTTCGAGGCCTTCACGCAGAGCGCCGACCCGCACATCGCGCCGTACCTGGCGCAGATGCACATGCTGCATCAGCGCAATCACGGCTGACGAGCGCGCCGCGCGCAACACCAACCTTTCGCATTCGCGACACGGCACGCACGGGTGGGCCGCAATGCCTGCCGCCGTGCATGCACGGGTGCGCCACAGCGCACACGCACGATGCACGCGCCTGCACTGCGGTGCGCATCAGAGCACGCGCATTTGCGCCACCAAATCATTGCTTCGCTTGCCTGGCGTGGCACTAATGCCAACTCGCGTCATTGGTGCACGTCCGTCGTCACGCGTTGTGACTGTGTTTGGGACACCCCATCGCCGCGAATCCTTAGGAGACATCGCATGCGACTCTTTCAATCCCTTTCCCGCGCTTCACTCTCCCTCACTGCGATGCTGGCCATGACCAGCGCCTCGCAGGCCGTGATCGTGCTCGGCAACGGCGACACCGTGAACCTGGGCGCCCTCATGGGCACCGGCAGCGATCGCAAGTTCATCGTGGATGACAAGCTGTTCACCTTCAAGTACGTGACCACGCCCAACTTCAACATCCAGAACTTCGACATCACGGGCTACATCTCGGCCACCACCAACCAGTACGGCCTGCACAACGTGGGCTTCGACCTGACCGGTCCGTTCGTGGACGGCGGCATCAACGATCAGACCGTGCAGGACATGAACCTGCAGTACACGGTGGAGATCCTGCCCGAGTTCTTCGAGCGGGGCGTGCGCCTGTCGGACACGCGCCTGGCCTTCAACGGCTCGGCCTCCGGCACCGGCTCGTTCTCCCGCGTGGCGGAGACCGTGTTCGAGACCGACACCGGCAACCTGCTGGGCAACATGAACGTGTTCAGCAACGCCGGCCCGCCACCCAGCGAGCAGCTGAGCGAGGAGAAGGACTGGGCGGCCATCAACCAGAACGGCGGCTACCGCTCGTTCGAGTTGAACAAGAACATCAAGATGTTCGCCAACACCGATGGCGGCTTCGCGGTGTGCTCCTTCGTGCGCCAGGACTTCAGCCAGATCCCCGGCCCCGGAGCGTTCGCCCTGCTGGGCTTCGCCGGAGCCGTCGCTGGCCGTCGTCGCAAGGCCTGATGCACTGACACTTCCAGACGCAGGCGAGGCGCCGGATTCCGGCGCCTCGCTTCGTTTTTGCGAAATCAGCATGGCACCCGGCGCCCTGTCACGCCGCCTGGATTTCGTTGTACGCCAGTCCAAGGCCATTCGCCACGCCTGGTGCTTGCCCATGGCCGCGCATGTGGCACACATGAGGACTCGCCCGACTTCGTTCCCACTGCCGGCACGCGTGTGCCGGTGTTCCGGGGCCTGAATCGCGGCGAGCAAGGAGACCGCCCGTGCAACCCGTTCAGAACCGTTCCATGCTGATGATTCCCCTCACGGCCACGCTGCTGCTTGCCAGCGCCTCGCAGGCCGTGGTCACCCTCACCAACGGCCAGTCGGTGAACCTGGGCGCGCTGATGGCCGGCAACGACCGTCGCGTGCGCATCGACGACAAGCTGTTCACCTTCGAGTCGTTCACCTCGTCGCAGTACAACGCCAACAGCTTCTCGCTGATCGCGTTCGTGTCGGCGGGCACCAACCAGTTCGGCCTGCACAATGTGGGCTTCGACCTGACCGGCCCCTTCGGCGACGGTCTTCCGGGCGACGGCCTGAGCCACGAGATGAACCTGCAGTACCAGGTGGCCGTGCGACAGGAGTTCTATGACCGCGGCGTGCGGCTGTGCGACACCCGTCTGGCCTTCAACGGCTCGGCTGGCGGCACCGGCGCCTACTCGCGCGTGGACGAGACGGTGTGGGACCTGGATGCCAACCGCTTCCTGGGCAACCTCAGCGCCTTCGCCAACTCGGGCCCGCCGCCCGAGCAGCGCTTCACTGACGAGAAGAACTTCTGCCAGCTGTGGAACCAGCCCGATGGGTTCCGTGCCTTCGAGGTGAACAAGGACATCAAGTTCCTGGCACCCAGCGGCAGCGACTTCGCGGCCGCCAGCTTCGTGCGGCAGGAGTTCAGCCAGATCATGGCCATGCCCTCACCGGGCGCGCTGGCGCTGGTGGCGGTCAGTGCGCTGGTTGGCACCCGACGCCGTCGCTGAGCGCGGCAACCGATCGATGCCGTCCGTGCGCCCGTTGCCGCCCTTGAAGAGTGGTGGCGCGGGCGCGCGGCGGCGTCAGCGGCTGAATTCGAGCAGCTTCTTCTTGCCGCCGTCGCTCAGACGCAGCAGCCCGCTCTGCAGCGAGAACTGCGTGGTCTTGGCAAGCGCCTGCAGGAAGCGCTGCTCCTGGCCCATGCTTTCGGCCGAGCCGCCCATGCGCGTGGCGGCGATGGGGCCGAA
>CAIPQY010000113.1 GCA_903867275.1 uncultured bacterium
ACCATCATCGGCGACGTGATGGCCCGCCTGCACGAACGCCTTGGCCGCAAGGTGTGGCGCGAGAACCACCTCGGCGACTGGGGCCTGCCCATCGCCATGACGCTGGCTTCGCTGCGCCGACAGGGCCGCGACTTCAAGCGAATCACGCTGGATGACCTGAACACCGCCTATCGCGCCGCGCAGATGGAAGCCCGGTCCGACGAGGCCGGACTGCAGGCGGCGCACACGTTGCACGCGGGGCCGCATCGCATCGCCGAACTCGAGGCGCAGAACGAGGGTGCGCTGGCCGCCGAGCGCGACGCCAAGAGCACGCTGCTCAAGCTGCAGTCGGGCGATGCCGCCACCGTGGCCGACTGGCAGCGCCTGATCGATGTCACCATGGCCGAGGTGCTGGAAACCGCCCGCGTGCTGGGCGTGAAGCTGACCGCGGATCATTCGCGCGGCGAAAGCTTCTATCGCGATCGCCTGGGGCCCGTGGTGGATGCGTTCGTGAACGCGAACCTGGCCAGGCAGGACGACGGCGCCATCGTGGTGCACTACGCCGACCGCGAGCGACCCATGCTGATCCGCAAGGCGGACGGCGGATTCCTGTACGCCACCACCGATCTGGCCGCCGTGCGCTTTCGCGTGCAGGAACTCGATGGCGGCCGCGTGATCTACGTGGTGGATGCGCGACAGCGCGATCACTTCAAGGATGTGTTCGACGCCGTGCGCCTGATCGGCTGGGATCGCCTCGCCGACGGCTCGCACGCCGAACTCTCGCACCTGGCCTTCGGCAGCGTGCTGGGCAAGGACAAGCGCCCGCTCAAGACGCGCAGCGGCGAGAACTTCACGCTGCAGGCGCTGCTGGATGAGGCCATCGAACGCGGCGTGCAGCAGGTGCACAAGCGCTCCGCCGAGGCCGATGCGCCAACCCACGGCCTGCCCGAGAGCGAACTGCACGCCATCGGCGCGGCGGTGGGCATCGGTGCCGTGAAGTACGCCGATCTCTCCGGCGACCCCGTGCGCGACTACGTGTTCGATCTCGATCGCATGATCGCCTTCGAAGGCGACACCGGGCCGTACATCCAGTACGCCCATGCACGCATCGCAAGCCTGATCGCGCGTTCGGGCGAAGGCGCGCAGGCGATCGACGCGGCCACGCTGTCGCCGATCGAACCGGCCGAGCGGCATCTGGCCCTGTGCCTGCTGCGCTTCCCGGCCACGGTGCTTTCGGCCACGGAACATCAGGCGCCGCAGCGGCTGTGCGCGGCGCTGCATGAACTGGCCAACGCCTACGCCGGCTTCTATCAGGCCTGTCCGGTGCTGAAGGCGGCCGATGCGGGCACGCGGCTCGCGCGCCTGCGACTGTCGCGACTCACCCAGCGCGTGTTGGCCGAGGGGCTTTCGCTGCTGGGTATCGACGCGCCGGCGCGGATGTGAGCCCGAGCGGGGCAAGCACCAGTCGATTCCACATCGCAACCAGCATGCGTGTCGGCCAGATCGGCGGAATGCCTTCGGGCGGCACGGTCGGCCGCGTCTCGCGCACGCGGCGGGTGCCGGTGGCGCCACGCTTGCGCGGCTTCGCCTTCAGCGGCAGCAGCTGCGCATGCACATCGGGCGCCATCCGCTCGATGAAGCGGATCTCGTTGTCGGTGGTCTCCACTTCGCCGTAGGGCCGCTTCGGCGTGCCGCAAACCCCGTGCTGGATGGCGTGCGTGAATTCGTGCACCAGCACCACCGCGGCAAACAACGCCACGGGCATCTCGATGCCCTGCGGTGGCGCGACCAGTCCCACGCGCACGCGGCGGTACACGCTCCATCGCGCCGTGGCTCCGCGCGGCACGCTGACCAGAATGTGCGGACCCGCGAAGCCATGCCTCGGCTTCATGTAGAAGACGCTGCGACCATGCCGTCTGCGCCAGCGAACGGGCACGGCATGCAACGCGCGCTGCTGTGCGGCGTCCAGCTCGTATTCCGCCGCGAGGAAATCGATCGCCTGCTCGATCAGCCGCCTGCGAAGCGCGTCCGTGAACCGCGCGCTCGAGGACACGGCCCCGCCCGCAACGGCTCCTCGTTCGA
>CAIPQY010000114.1 GCA_903867275.1 uncultured bacterium
CCCGACAAGAACACCAACGAGGACGGCTTCGCTCGCACCGCGCCGGTGCGCAGCTTTCCGCCGAACGGCTACGGCCTGTACGACATGACCGGCAACGCGTGGGAGTGGTGCAGCGACTGGTTCGATGCCTCGGCCTATGCGACGCTTGCCACCGAAGGCATGTGCCGCAATCCGGCGGGGCCCGCACGCAGCGCCAATCCCGAATCGCCGCACGCGGCGCAGCGCGTCACCAAGGGCGGCTCGTTCCTGTGCGCGGAGAACTACTGCCGCAACTACCGGCCAAGCGCGCGGCGCGGCACCGACTGGGACACCAGCCTGTCGCACCTGGGGTTCCGCTGCGCGAAGTCGGCGAACGCCGTCGCCACCGACACGCCCGCGTCGAAGTGACGCCCCCGCTCACACCGCGAAGTACTTCGCCTCGGGGTGATGCACGATGATGGCGCTGGTGCTCTGCTCGGGATCGATCTGCCAGTTCTCGGTGAGGCGGCAGCCGATGCGCTCGGGCTGCAGCAGGCGGAACAGCTTCTCCTGATCGCTCATGTCGGGGCAGGCCGGATAGCCGAAACTGAAGCGGCTGCCGCGGTACTTCTGCGTGAACAGCTCCTTGATGCGCGGGCTGTCGTCGTGGCCGATGCCCAGCTCGGCGCGAATGCGCTTGTGCCACAGTTCCGCCAGCGCCTCGGCGCACTCCACGCCCATGCCGTGCAGATACAGGTACTCGGTGTAGTCGTTGCGCTCGAACAGCTGCTTGGCGCGGTGACTCACCTCCACCCCCATGGTCACGCAGTGGAACGCCACCACGTCGCGCTCGCCGGCGCTGCGCGGACGGAAGAAATCGCTGATGCACAGCCGCTGCCGACCGTTCTGCCGCGGGAAGCTGAAGCGCTCCAGTTCGCGCTCGTGATCCTTGGGGTCGAACACCACCAGATCGTTGCCTTCGCTTGCGCAGGGCCAGAAGCCGTACACCACCTGCGGGCGCAGGATGTGCTCGCGCTTGCACTGCTCGGACAGGCGCGCGAACACGTCCTCGGCCTTCTGCTCCAGCTTGGCGTAGTCGGCGTCGTTCAGGTCGCCGCGCTTGAAGCCCCACTGACCGCGGAACAGCGCCGTGCGGTTCACGAAGGGATAGATCTCGCTCAGGTCGATCGACTCCACCAGGCGATCGCCCCAGAACGGCGGCTTGGGCACCGGCAGGTCGGCGCGCACGTCGCTGCGGCCGGGCGCGGTGGCGGTGGTGCTGTCGCCGCCCTCGAGTCGCTGCCCCACCTTCGCGTCCACTTCCGCGCGCTTGGTCAGTCGCGCTTCCACCTGCGTGTCGATCTTCTGCAGCTCGCCACGCGCCAGCGCCTCGCACACGGCCAGACCCTCGAAGGCGTCCTTGCCGTAGTACAGCGGACCTTCGTACACGTTGCGCAGGTGACTTTCCGCGTAGTGGCGCGTCAGCGCGGCGCCACCCAGCATCACCGGCACCGTGATGTTGAGCTGGTTCAGCTCGCGCAGGTTCTGCTCCATGATGGTCACGCTCTTCACCAGCAGGCCGCTCATGCCGATGCAGTCGGCACCCGTGCTGCGCCAGGCGTCCACGATCTGCTGCAGGCTCTGCTTGATGCCGATGTTGTGCACCTTGAAGCCGTTGTTGCTCAGGATGATGTCGACCAGGTTCTTGCCGATGTCGTGCACGTCGCCGGCCACGGTGGCCAGCACCATGCTGGCCTTGGGCTTCTCGGCCACGCCGCTGCGCGCCATGTGCGGCTGCAGGTGCGCCACGGCCTTCTTCATCACGCTGGCGCTCTGCAGCACGAAGGGCAGCTGCATGGTGCCCGCGGCGAACAGGTCGCCCACGGTCTTCATGCCGGCCAGCAGGTGGTCGTTGATGATCTCGAGCGGCGGATACTTCTCCAGCGCGGCATCGAGCGTGGTGCCCAGCTCACCGTCGTCGCCATCCACGATGTGCCGCTGCATGCGCTCTTCCAGCGGCAGGTCGGCCAGGCCCTTCTTCTCGGTGGTCTGCTCCACGCCGTCGGGAAACAGGCCGATGAAGTGCAGCAGCGGATCGAAGTCGGCCGTCTTGCCCTCAGGGCGTTCGGCGCCGCGGCGATCGAAGATGAGCCACTCCGCGGCTTCCCACTGCTCGGGCGGAATGCGGTTCGCGGGCAGCAGCTTGCTGAAGTGCACGATGGCGGCGGTCAGTCCGCGCTGGCGCGACGCATGCAGGAACACGCTGTTCAGCACGGCGCGCGCCGCGGGCTTCAGGCCGAAGCTGATGTTGGAAAGGCCCAGCAGGATGCCGCACTCGGGGAAGCGCTTGGCGATCAGCTCGATGCCCTTCAGCGTCTCCAGGCCCAGCTTGCGGTCGTCCTCGTTGCCGGTGGCGATGGTGAAGGTGAGCGGATCGAACAGCAGGTCCTGCGCGTCCAGCCCCCACTTGCGCGTGTACAGGTCGTGGATGCGCTCGGCGATCTGCAGCTTGCGCTCGGCGGTCTTCGCCATGCCGGCCTGCGGATCCTCGTCGATGGTCAGCGCCACGCACGCCGCGCCGTAGCGCTTGAGCAGCGGGCACACGCGGTTCATGCGCTCCTCGCCATCCTCCAGGTTGATGCTGTTCACGATGCAGCGGCCACCCGCGCGCTTCAGGCCTTCCTCCAGCACGGGCGCCTCGGTGCTGTCCAGCATCAATGGCGCGTTCACCTGACGCACGATGCGGCTGGCCACCTCGCCGATGTCCTTCACGCCGTCGCGGCCCACGAAGTCCACGCACAGGTCGATCAGGTGGCTGCCGTCGCGCATCTCCTCGCGCGCCATGCCCACCAGCTGGTCCCACTGCTCCTCGTCGAGCAGGCGCTTGAACTTGCGGCTGCCGTTGGCGTTGGTGCGCTCGGCCACGATCAGGAAGCTGTTGTCCTGCTTGAACTCGGTGAAGCCGTACAGGCTGCTGCAACCGGCGGGCTGCGGTTCGATGGCGCGGCTCACGCGCGCGCGCCGCGATCCAACCACCTCGCGCAGCGCGCGGATGTGCTCGGCGGTGGTGCCGCAGCAGCCACCCACCACATCCACCTTGAATTCCTCAACGAAGCGGCGCATCGCCTCGGCGAAACCGGCGGGCTGCAGCGGATATTCGGTGCGACCCTCCACCAGCACCGGCAGGCCGGCGTTGGGCACCACGCTCACGGCGCGATCCCAGTGCTTCGTCAGGTACGCCACGTGCTCGGCCATCTCAACGGGGCCGGTCGCGCAGTTCAGGCCCAGGCTGGCGATGGGGAACGGCTTCAGCGCGTTCACCACCGCGGCCATGTCGCTGCCCAGCAGCATGGTGCCGGTGGTCTCCATCGTCACGCTCACCATCAGCGGAATGTGCTCGTGCGACAGGCCGCGCTCGGCCAGCGCATCCAGACAGGCGTTGATGGCGCACTTCACCTGCAGCAGATCCTGCGCGGTCTCGATGATGAAGCAGTCCACGCCGCCCTCGATCAGACCGAGCGCCTGCTCCTTGTAGCTGTCCAGCATCAGGTCCCACGTGGTGTTGCCAAGCGTGACCAGCTTGGTGCCCGGGCCGATGCTGCCGGCGACGAAGCGCGGACGATCCTTGGTGCTGAACTTGTCGCAGGCCGCGCGCGCGATCCTGGCGCCGCGCACGTTCAGGTCGCGCGTCCACGCCACCATCTCCGGATCGAACTCCGCGCCCACCAGCTTGTTGGATCCGAAGGTGTCGGTCTCCACCACGTCCGCTCCCGCGGCGAGGAAGTTCTCGTGGATGCGCTGAATCATGTCGGGGCGACTGCGCACCAGGATGTCGGTGCAGTTGTCGCGGCCGAGGTAGTCGGCGGGCGCACAATCGGCGCATGCATGGATGCTGGTGCCCATCGCACCGTCGAACACAAGCACCTGCGAACGGAGGGCATCGAGAAAGCGGCTGGCCATCCGTCCGAAGGTACGGCCATGCCCGCAAATACTCAACCACTCATCCGGATATATGGATGCCTCCCGAAGCCGCCGCTCCTGCAAATTCCGATAACACCCAATCCGACCCCCGTCCCTCGTTCCTTCCAAATTCGGTTCGGGAAACGCGGGGCAGCCACACGGCGGCGCGCTTCGATCACACACTTCCGGCGCATGACTTTCAGCAACGCGCATCGCCTGTCCGCCGCCCTGCTCGCCGCGCTGCTCGCTGCGTGCACCACCGCACCCACGCCCACCCCCACCGGCACGCCGATCGACCACGCCACCGCACAGGCCTCGTTCGATCAGGTGTGGACCATCGTGGAGACCACCGACGCCGATCCCGCACACGGCGGCGTGGACTGGAAGGCCGTGAAGGCGGAGTTCCAGCCGCGCGTCGATGCGTGCACCACGCTTGAACAGCTGCGCCAGATCGAGCGCGAGATGCTGGAGCGACTCGGTCGCAGTCACTTCGGCGTGATCGAACAAGAGAGCGCTTCGCGCATCGCACCCAGCGACGACGGCACCACTTCGAAGCCAAGCCGCGCCGCGGCCAGCAACGGCACCATGGGACTCGACCTGCGCGTGATCGAGGATCGCGTGGTGGTGACCAATGTGCACGCCGACACGCCTGCCGCAGCGGCCCATGTGCAGCGCGGATGGATCGTGCAGCGCGTCGACGGCGCGGATCCCATGCAGCACCAGGGCGAACATGCCGCGTCGGGTCCGATGGCCCGCTACGCGCGCGACGCCGCGGCACAGGCGCTCGATCTGGGCAGCGCCGGCAGCACGGAAACCTGGACCTTCCTCGATGCGTCCGGCACCACGCACACGATGTCGCTGCAACGCGCGGAAACCAGCGGAACGCCCACGCAGATCGGCCTGCTGCCCACCTTCCGCGTGCGCTGCGAGGATCGCATGCTGTCCACCGACGAACTGCAGCAGCTGGGCCTGGATCCAAAGCTGCGCATCGCCGTGATCGGCTTCAACATCTGGATGCCCGTGATCGCCACGCAGTTCGATGAGGCCGTGGATCGCCACCGCGACTGCGACGGCATCATCCTGGACCTGCGCGGCAATCCAGGTGGCGTGGGCGCGATGGCCATGGGCATCGCCGGACACTTCCACGACGACACCGACAGCCTTGGCACCATGCGCACGCGCGAAGCCTCGCTGGAGTTCAAGGTGAACCCGCGGCGCAGCACCGCCGATGGTCGCAGCGTGCAACCGTTCACCGGACCGCTCGCGATCCTGGTGGATCCCATGAGCGCCAGCACCAGCGAGATCTTCGCCGCGGGTCTGCAGTCGCTCGACCGCGCGCATGTGGTGGGTCGCGCCAGCGCCGGCGCCGCGCTGCCCGCGCAGATGCGCGAACTGCCGGGCGGCGACGGCCTGCTGTTCGCCTTCGCCGACTTCACGCGGCCGGATGGTTCGCACATCGAGGGCGTGGGCGTGATCCCGGACCTGCCTTCGGGCGACACGCTGCTGGTGTGGCAGCTGGGCAATGACCCCGACATCGCCGCCGCAGCGCGCTGGATCGCGGCCGAGCACCGTCCCGTCGACTGTCAGTGACGCACGGCAGCGGCGCGCACGAGGGCTATCCTTTGCCCTCCATGCGAATCACCACGCTTGCCACCGCGCTCTTCGCGCTCGTCCTGCTCGCAACCCCCGCCACGCTCGCGCAGTCGGGCGGCTCGTTCGGCTCCGCGCCCACCGGCACGCCGCAGGCAACGCCACCGCAGCCGCCCACGAAGAGCGATCCGGTGATGCCCGAACCCGGCGCCCCCGCCACGGCACCATCGAACCCTGCTCCCGCCGCACCCGCGCAGCCCGCCAACCTGCCTTCCGCCGCGGACATCTTCAAGAAGAGCGTGGACGCGATCGGTGGCGAGGCCGCCGTTCGCAAGCACAGCGCCATGCGCGTGAAGGGCAAGCTGGGCGTGGCCGGCATGCAGCAGGGCGACATGGAGATCCTCATGCTGGCGCCCAACAAGTTCCTCACCGCCATCAACATGGCGGGCATGGGCAAGATGGAGCAGGGCTTCGACGGCACCGTGGGCTGGACGAAGAACCCCATGATGGGCACGCAGCTGCTCGAGGGCCGCACGCTTGATGAGCTGCGCCGCAGCAGCGACTTCTACAAGGACATCGATCCATCCAAGCTGTGGAAGAGCGCCACCACCAAGGGCGTGACCACCTTCATCAACCTGCCCTGCTACGAGGTTGCGGTCGAAGGCGACATGGGCAACGGCAGCCTGTTCTACGGCGTCGATGATGGCCTTGCGCGCGGCATGCGCCTGACGGTCGACACGCCGATGGGCAAGGTGCCCACCACCACCAGCATGGTGGAGTACAAGGATTTCGACGGACTGAAGATCGCCAGCAAGACCGAGATCGAGGCGATGGGCGCCAAGCAGGTGATGACGGTCGACTCGGTCGACTTCACGCCCGTCGATCCCAAGCTGTTCGACCTTCCGCCCGATGTGAAGGCGCTGGTCGATGGCGGCGGCAAGAAGGCGCCGGCCAACGGCAAGGCGAACGGCGCAAGCGGCAAGCCCGCCGGCAAGAACGGCTCGAAGCCCGGCACCAGCGGTGGCACCACGCCACCACCGCCGCCCGCCAAGCCCTGATCACGCACCACGCATGCCACGCACCAACGCATCGCTTCGCGACGCCTGCGCGCGATGCGTCGCCTGCTGCATGTTGGCCGTCACGCCTGGCTCGCACGCGGATCCCCCCCCGGACTCCGTCGAGGCTGAAACCTCGGCACGCTCCGCCTCGCAGGTGATGCAGCGCGCGGTGGACGCGGTGGGCCCAGCCAGCTCGGTGAAGTTCGTGCGCGCCGAGGGCACCATCGAAGGTCCCGATGGCCGCAGCACCATCGAACTGCTCTCCTCCACCGCCAAGCCCACGCGACTCATCATCCGACAGCGCCTGACCGATGGCCGACTGCTGGAAACAGGCTGCAACGGCGATGTGGCGTGGATGCGCGGCCCGCGCGACGAAAGCGTGCAGCCGCTCGAATGTTCGGCGGTGATCGCCACAAGCGCCGGCCTGCTGCCCACGCGCATGATGTTCGCGCTGGCCGACCGCTTTCCGATCCGCAGCATGGGTCCGCGCGAGATGCGCGACGGCAAGGCGTGCGAGCGACTGGAACTGGAGGACCGCGACGGTGCGCACGCGTCGGCGTGGTTCGACGCCGCCAGCGGTCGACTGCTGGAGATCCGCACGCAGGATCGCAAGCCGGGCGCGCCGCCCAGCATCCTTCGCATCGAGGCCTGGACCACCGTGGGTCAGCTCACGCTGCCAACCACCATCTCCGCGCGCAAGGGCGACGCCGTCACGCGCAGCACCTTCACGCGCATCAGCGTCGATCCCATTCCCGACGCGGACTTCGCACCGCCGAAGGAGCTGGCCAAGCCCGTCGATCCGGGTGCGTGAAGCGCTCGTCCGGTCGCAGGCGCCGCACGCGCGCGCACCGAATAGACTCCGCGCCTCGATGACCGCCTCCCCCGCCATCACCCTGCACGACGTGCACAAGCGCTACGGCGCCACGCATGCGGTGCGCGGCGTGTCGCTGCAGGTGGAACAGGGCGGCGTGTGCGGCTTCCTGGGCCCCAACGGCGCCGGCAAGAGCACCACCATCCGGATGATCATGAGCATCATCCTTCCCGACGAGGGACGCATCGAGGTGCTGGGCGCCACCGCGCTCGATGCCAAGGATCGCATCGGCTACCTGCCCGAGGAACGCGGCCTGTATCGCAAGATGCGCGTGGCCGAGTTCCTGCGCTTCATGGCGCAGCTCAAGGGGCTCGACCGCGCCACCGCCGATCAGCGCATCGGCAGCTGGCTGGAGCGCCTCGAACTGCCCGGCGTCAGCCGCAAGCGCTGCATGGAACTGAGCAAGGGCATGCAGCAGAAGGTGCAGCTGATCGCCTCGGTGGTGAACGAGCCCGCGCTGCTGATCCTGGACGAACCCTTCAGCGGCCTCGATCCGGTGAACGCGCGCGTGCTCACCCGCGAGATCCGCGGCCTGCGCGAACGCGGCACCACCATCCTGTTCAGCACGCACCAGATGCGCACCGCCGAGGACCTGTGCGACCGCGTGGTGCTGATCCACCGCGGCGAGAAGGTGCTCGACGAATCGCTGGCCTCCATCCATCGCCGCTTCGACCCGCGCGCCGTGCTGGCCGAACCCATGAGCGACCGCGTGCAGGCCGAACGGGCCATCGCCGCACTGCCCAGCGTGGCCACCTGTGCCTGGAGCGACGAGGCGCGCGCGCTGCACATCCGGCTCGCCGAGAACGCCGACGCGCAGGACGCCATGCAGCGCATGCTGCAGGCCACGCCGCTGCGACGCGTGGAACTTCGCCGCACCACGCTGGACGAGGTGTTCGTGCGACTGGTCGGCGGCGACGAAAGCGTGCTTGCCGCGCAGGAGGCCGCCGGTGACTGAGGGATCCACCATGCGTCGCATCGGCACCGTGGCCTGGCGCGAGTTCCGCCACACCGCGCTCACCAAGGCGTTCATCATCGGCGCCGTGGTGCTGCCGCTGGTCATGTTCGCGGTGATCCCGCTGGTTCCCATGCTCACCAAGAGCACGCCCAAGCCGCTCACCGGCCGCGTGATGGTGATCGACCCGCAGGGCGGCGTGGCGGCCGCCTTCGAGACCGCCCTGCTGTCCAAGGAAGCCGCGGCACCGCGCGACCGCGAGGATCCCTTCGGCGGCACCGTGGATGTGCAGGTGAAGGTGGAGCGCATCGCCGACGCCGGCCGCGAGACGGAACTGCGCAAGGAAGTGGGCGACGGCGAGCTGGCCGCGCTGGTGGTGGTGACGAGCGACGACAAGGGCGAGAAGGTCGAGGTGCTGGTGCCCAGCGCGTCCAGTCCCAAGCACACGCGCCGTCTCGAGTCCGCCGCGCGCGAGGCCGTGGTGCGCGCGCGCGTGGCCGGCGCCGGCGAGAACTACGACCGACTGCGCGAACTCATGCGCAGCGAACGGGTGGACACCTCGCGCATCAGCCCCAAGGGCGACGCCGCGCGCGAATCCACCGAGCTGCGCATGCTGGTGCCGGCCGGCTTCATGTTCCTGCTGTGGATCGCCGTGTTCACCAGCGCCAACTACCTGCTCACCAGCACCATCGAGGAGAAGTCGAACCGCGTGATGGAGGTGCTGCTGAGCGCGGTCAGCCCCATGGAACTGCTGTGCGGCAAGCTGGTGGGCCAGGCCGCGGTCAGCACCGTGATGCTGGCCATGTACGGTGGCGTGGCGCTCAGCGGACTCGGTGCGGTGGCGATGCTCGACGTGGTGCCGCCGTCGCACATCGTGTGGCTGGTGGTGTGGTTCCCCATCGCCTACTTCATGGTGGCGGCGATCATGGCCAGCATTGGCAGCGCGGTGAGCGACCTGCGCGAGGCGCAGTCGCTGGTGGGCCCCGCCATGCTGGCGCTGATGGTGCCGCTGATGCTGTGGCTGCCCATCGTGGAGAACCCCAACGGGGCGCTCGCGGTGGCGTTCAGTTTCATTCCGCCGGCGTCGCCCTTCGTGAACGTGCTGCGACTCACCGCCGCCAACGAGCCGGTGCCGATGTGGCAGAGCCTGCTCGCCGTGCTGGTGGGCATCGCCAGCGTGGCCGCCCTGCTGTGGGCGGGCGCGCGCATCTTCCGCGTGGGCGTGCTCATGCAGGGCAAGACCCCCACACCTCGCGAACTGCTGCGCTGGATCTGGATGCGCTGACGCCGCGGCGTGGCCGCTAGCCTGTCCGCGTGAGCCGCGAACTGACGCTGCTGATCGGCTGGCTGGGTGGCGCGCTTTTCGCGCTGCTGATGCTGTGGGCGATGTGGTGGGCGCTGTTCGCCGACCGATCGCGCGGCGAGCGCCGCTGCCCACGCTGCTGGCACCTGATGGATGCCGCGGTGGGACTGCGGTGCAGCGAATGCGGCCTGCAGGTGAAGCATGAAGCCGCCCTGTTCGCCACGCGACGCAAGTGGGGCCTGGCCGCGATGGCGATGGCGGCGTTGGTTGCCGGCACGCTGTACCTGCGCATCACCATCGCCAACTCGGGCTGGTGGACGCTGCTGCCCACCCGCGCGTTGCTGGTGGTGCTGCCGTGGCTGCCCGCCAACGGCGACGCTCCCGACCTGCGTTCCGAACTGCGACAGCGCATCAGCTCGGGCGCCGCCACCGAAGCGGACTGCCTGCGCATGCTGCAGATGGTGCGCGATGGCGACGCCACCGCCCCCATCGGCAGCGACGCGTGGCAGCAAACATACGGCGGCTGGCTTGATGCGCTTCGCAACCGCTGGACCAACGCCGAGCCCAACGACCCGCTCCGCCTCGCCGCCGCCACGCTGCCGCCTCTGATGCTGATGGATCTGCCGTCGACATGGCCCACCGATCAGTCGCTTGTCACCATCAACCGCGTCGCCGACTGGTGGCCCGAAGGCGTGCAGGTGCGCATGCGCGTGGCAGGTGTGGACGGTCTTCCGCTGCAGCCCGAAGCCCTCAACGATCTGCTCGCCTACGAATGGACACGCGCGGAGCGTCGCGGCTTCGGTGATGGTTTCGCGTTGGACTTCGGCACGCTTCCGCAGGGCCCGCAACGCGGCACGCTGCGCATGCACTGGGAAACGCGCGATCGACTGTGGGGCGATCGCGTGATGGCCAGCGGCGAATGCGCGGTGCCCATGCAGATCGACATCACCGGCCCCGCCACGCCGCTTGCAGGCGTGGATGACGCCGACATGCAGGCCCTCATGCGCCAGGTGTTCTACAGC
>CAIPQY010000115.1 GCA_903867275.1 uncultured bacterium
GCCATTGATGGCATGCGTGGCAACGGCATCGCGGGTGTGCACGCGTTGGCGGTTGCCAGCTCGGCGCTTGATGGTGCCCTGCGCGGACTCATGGCGCGCATCGAGGCGTATCCCGAACTGAAGGCCAGCGCAGTCATGCACACCCTGCAGGAAGAGCTGGTCACCACCGAGAACCGCGTGGCCTTCGCGCGTCAGGCCTTCAACGACTCGGTGATGCGCTTCAACGAGCGCGTGGTCACCTTCCCCAGCAATCTGGTCGCCGGCTGGTTCGGCTTCGCACAAGCCGAGCTGTGGGAAACCGACGACGACACACGCGCCGTGCCCACCGTGCAGTTTGGGAGCGGCGCATGAACTTCTTCGACCATCAGGACGCGGCCAAGCGGGCCACGCGCCGCCTGGTGGTGATGTTCGTGCTGTCGCTGATCGGCGTGGGCGTGCTGCTGTACGTGCCGGTGGCCATCGCGATGGCGTCGGAAGCCGCCAAGCGCGGTGGTGCGCGCAGTGCCGCCTGGTGGGATCCGACCACGTTTCTGATGATTTTTGGCGCGGCCGCGGCGATCATCCTGCTTGGCGCGGGCGTGAAGCGCATGCAACTGAGCGGCGGCGGCAAGGCCGTGGCCGAATCGCTTGGCGGCCGCTGGCTGAATCCCGCCGGTGCCTCGCCCTCCGAGCGCCGCCTGCTCGATGTGGTGGAGGAGATGTCGATCGCCAGCGGCATGCCGGTGCCGCCGGTGTACGTGATGGAGGATGACTCCATCAACGCCTTCGCGGCGGGCAACACGCCCAAGGATGCGGTGCTGGGTTTCACCAGCGGTGCCATCGCGCAACTGCCGCGCGACGAACTGCAGGGTGTGGTGGCGCACGAGTTCAGCCACATCGCGCATGGCGACACGCGACTGAATGTTCGGCTGGCGTGCGCGGTGGCCGGCGTGATGGTGATCATGCTGATCGGCCGCGTGGTGCTGTCGATCGCGGCGCGCGCGCCCGCTTCGCGATCCAAGAAGGATGATGGCCGTGCCGGCATGGCGCTGTTTGGTGTGCTGTTGCTGGTGGTGGGTGGACTGGGCGCCTTCTTCGGTCGCATCCTGCAGGCGGCGGTGAGTCGGCAGCGCGAATTCCTGGCCGATGCCAGTGCCGCGCAGTACACGCGCGACCCGGCTGCACTCGCAGGCGCGCTTCGACGCATCGCGGGCGTGGGCCCCAACCACATGACGCAGGACTCGGCCAGCGGCATGAACCACTTCTTCTTCACCAGCGCGGTGAACACGTGGCTTGCCTCGCATCCGCCCATCGAGGAACGCATCCGGCGGCTGGAAGGTGCGGCGGTGGCGTCGGCAGCAACGCGCGCAACAGGTTCCGCCGCCGGAATGCCAGCCGTTGCCGCGCTGTCTGGTGGCGCACCCGCCCGTCAACGGCCGCATCTCGACGCGCAGCCCGCCGACGGCGTGGGCGTGACCAGCGACATGATCCGTCGCGTGGGACCGATCATGCATCGCCTGCTTCCCAAGCACATCGCCGAGGCGTGCAC
>CAIPQY010000116.1 GCA_903867275.1 uncultured bacterium
CAAGCGACAGGTGGCGACGGTGGTCGACCTTGGCCGCAGCGACGCGATGGGCTGGACCACCACCTACTTCGAGAACGGCGCGATCGTGGGCACCATCCGCATCACCTGCACCCGCGCGCAGCCCGGCGAAAGCGAGGCGGATGTGATCCCGGGCATGCCCAGCACGCCCATGCAGGTGCCCACCACGGCCAGTGGCTCGCTGGATCCGAACGCCATGCAGGGCCAGTTGAACCAGATGGTGGCCAACAAGCAGCGTTTGCAGGGACAGATCGAGGACTGGAAGAAGCGCGTGAAGGCCTCGCAGGACTCGTTCCAGCAGCTCTCGCAGCCCTGACGCGTGGGGGGTGCATCGCACCCGTACACTCCGCGCGTGCCATCGACCGATCCGCGATTCCCCAATCTGCGCGTCTTCGATCACGCGCTCATCCAGCACAAGCTTTCGCTGCTGCGCGATGTCTCCACGCAGCCCGAGGATTTCCGCGCGCTGCTGAACGAGATCGCGGGCCTGATGGTGTTCGAGCTGTCGCGCAACTTTCCCACCAGACCGCGCTCGGTGAAGACGCCGCTCGAAACCTGCGATGGCTGCATGCTTTCGCAGCCGGTCACGCTGGCGCCCATCCTGCGTGCGGGCCTCGGCATGACCGATGGCATCCTTCGTCTCTTCCCCGAAGCGCGCATCGGCCACATCGGCATCCAGCGCGATGAACGCAGTCACATGCCGGTGAACTACTACACGCGCTTTCCCAAGGACGTGGCCAACGGCCCCGTGCTGGTGGTGGATCCCATGCTGGCCACCGGTGGCAGCGCGGTGCATGCCATCGATCACCTGAAGCGCCTCGGTTGCCGCGATCTGCAGATGGTGTGCCTGGTGGCCGCGCCGGAGGGCGTGAAGAAGCTGCTCGAGCGCCACCCCGACGTGCCGGTGTTCGCCGCGGCGCTCGATCGCGAACTCGACGAAAACGCCTACATCCGCCCAGGCCTTGGCGACGCGGGCGACCGCATCTTCGGCACGGTCGGAGCCTGATGGCCGAAAGAAAGCGCACAGCCGGATTCAAGCGCCATGGCGGCTACAAGGTGCCTTCAGGTGGCGTTGCCGCCATGCGCCGCGCTGCCGATGAACTGGCCGATGCCGACATCCGCATGATGGGCGACCGCATGCCGCGACATGCGGCACCCGACACGCTGCCGCCGCCTGCGTTCCAGTGCGGCGATCCCGACACGCGCCTGCATGTCGGTGACTGCCGCGACATCCTTCCTCGCCTTCCGGATCAGGGACAGGCCGACCTGGTGTTCGCCGATCCGCCCTTCAACTGGGAAGTGCCCTACGAAGGCTGGAGCGACGGCATGCCGCGAGACGCCTATGAACGATTCACCTTCGACTGGCTCGATGCGTGTGTCGAGCTGCTCTCGCTGAAGGGCAGCCTGTGGGTGAACATCGGCGACGACACCGCGGCCGAAGTGGTGATGCATCTCAAGCGTCGTGGTCTGCACATGATGAACTGGTGCGTGTGGCACTTCCGCTTCGGACAGAACCGTCGCAGCAGCTTCATTCTCAGCAAGGTGCATGCGCTGTACTTCGTGCGCGATCCACTGCGTCGCATCTGGAATCCCGATCCCATCCTCGAGCCCTCCGATCGCGCGAACGTGTATCGCGACGACCGCACCATGGTGAAACGGCGTGACAAGGGCATGCGCGTGCCGCTCGATGTGTGGTACGGCCCCTACTGGGGTCGTGTGCAGGGCAACAACAAGGAGCGCCGCAGCAAGCACCACAACCAGTTGCCCGAGCCCTACCTCGAGCGTGTCATCCGGGCCTGCTCGCGGCCCGGAGGTCTGGTGGTGGATCCATTCTGCGGAAGCGGCACCGCCGCAACGGTGGCTCGAGCGCTTGGCAGACGGTCTGTCTCAATTGAGCAGTCGAAGGCCCACGCCAAGGACGC
>CAIPQY010000117.1 GCA_903867275.1 uncultured bacterium
CCGTGCACGTGGCCGGCACCGTGGGCAAGGGCAGCACCGTGGCCATGATCGCCAGCATGCTTCGCGCCTGCGGCTACGTGGTGGCCGAGTACATCAGCCCGCACCTGGTGGATGTGCGCGAGCGCCTCACCGTGAACGGCAAGATGATCGGCAAGAACGACTTCGTGGAGCTTCTGAAGAAGGTCGCGAAGGCCGTGCACAAGATGGACGAGGAGCCCACCTTCTTCGAGGTGATGACCGCCGCCGCGCTGAAGCACTTCGCCAACGAGGCCGTGGACATCGCGGTGATCGAGGTGGGTCTGGGCGGACGCCTGGACAGCACCAACGTGATCACCCCCGAGGTGAGCGTGATCACCACCATCGACTTCGATCACACCAAGCTGCTGGGCAACACGCTGGGCGCCATCGCCCGCGAGAAGGCCGGCATCTTCAAGAAGGGCGTGCCCGCCGTGGTGTTCGATCCGCCGAGCGAGGTGGACAAGGCCTTCCGCGAGGTGGCCGAGAAGGTCGGCGCCGACCTGCGCGTGGTGAACAAGGACATCGAGTTCAGCAGCCGCTTCTGCACCAGCGAGGACCTGGGCCCGCACACCCGCGTGTGCCTGTACAGCAAGACCAGCCGACTGGAGCACCTGCCCGTGCCGCTGCCGGGCGAGCACCAGAGCAGCAACTGCGGTCTGGCGCTGGCGGCCGTGGATGTGCTGCGTGGCCGCGGCTTCGACTGCCCCGAGGACAAGGTGGCGCGTGGTCTGGCCAACACCAAGGTGCCCGGCCGCATGGAGCTGATCCGCGACAGGCCGCGCATCCTGGTGGACGGCGCGCACAACCCCATCAGCGTGCAGACGCTCATGAAGTGCGTGGGCGCGCATGTGCCCTACGACAGCATGGTGTGCGTCTTCGGCTGCTGCACCGACAAGGACGTTGGCGCGATGCTGGACAAGATGAACCTGGGCGCCGACAAGGTGATCTTCACGCGCGCCAGCACCACGCCGCGCGCTGCGGCCCCCGAGGATCTGCAGAAGATGTTCGCCGAGCGCAGCGGCAAGATGAGCCAGACGGCCCGCACGCTGCCCGAGGCGCTGCAGCTGGCCATGCGCGCGGTGAGCCGCGAGGACCTGATCGTGGTCACCGGCAGCTTCTACCTGGTGGGCGAGACGTTGCGCTACCTGCAGCAGGATTCCACCAAGCCCGAAGTCGTCCGCGCCTGAGGCGGTAGGCTTCGGCCTGCATGTCTGACGAGACTCCATTCCGCTACGACGCGGCGCTGGCTGATCGCATCGAGCTCGCCTGGCAGGCGCGCTGGGAGCGCGATGGCGCCTATCGCGTGGGCAACCCGGGCGATGCCGGCTTCGACGCCTCGCGCCCCAAGTACTACGTGCTGGACATGTTCCCGTACCCCAGCGGCGCGGGTCTGCATGTGGGGCACCCCGAGGGCTACACGGCCACCGACATCATCGCGCGCTTCAAGCGCATGCGCGGCTGCAACGTGCTGCATCCGATGGGATGGGACGCCTTCGGCCTGCCCGCCGAGCAGTACGCGGTGCAGACGGGCGTGCATCCGAAGGTGACCACCACCAAGGCCATCGACAACTTCCGCAGGCAGCTGAAGCGCTTCGGCTTCTGCTACGACTGGAGCCGCGAGTTCGGCACCATCGATGCGGGCTACGTGCAGTGGACGCAGTGGATCTGGCTGCAGGCCTACAACAGCTGGTACGACCCGAAGGCGGGCAAGGCGCGACCGATCACCGAGCTGGAGCGCGACATGGTTTCGCGCGACGTGAAGGTGACGGTGGATGGCGCGGAGCGTGCGTGGAGCGCGTGCACGCCGAAGCAGCGCCAGCAGTGGCTCGACACGCGTCGACTGGCCTATCTCGGCGAGCAGACCGTGAACTGGTGCCCCAAGCTGGGCACGGTGCTGGCCAACGAGGAAGTGATCGACGGTCGCAGCGAGCGTGGCGGCCATCCGGTGAAGCGCCTGCCGCTGCGCCAGTGGATGTTCCGCATCACGGCGTACGCCGATCGTCTGCTCGATGACCTGAAGCTGGTCGACTGGCCCGAGAGCACGCGCGTGCAGCAGGCCGAGTGGATCGGTCGCAGCGAGGGCGCGGAGATCGACTTCGCGGTGGATGGTTTCGGCGCGCTGCGCGTGTTCACCACGCGGCCCGACACGCTGTTCGGCGCCACCTACATGGTGGTGGCACCCGAGCACACGCTGGTGGAAGCGGTTGTGGCGGGGGCGGGATCGCTTGATGCGGCCGCGCGCGCACGGTTGGCCGCGTACGCGCAGGCGTCACGCGATCGCGCCGATGTGGATCGTCAGGCCGACAGCAAGGAGAAGACCGGCTGCTTCACCGGACTGCACGCGGTGAATCCGGCCACCGGCGAGAAGATCCCGGTGTGGACCGCGGACTATGTGCTGATGGGTTACGGCACCGGCGCCATCATGGCGGTGCCCGCGCATGACGAGCGCGACTTCGCGTTTGCCAAGGCCTTCGCGTTGCCCATCCGTCAGGTGGTGCAGATCGCGGGCGCCGCGTGGACCGGCGAAAGCGCCACCAGCGGCGATGGCGTGGCGGTGCATTCGGTGGGCGCGTCGCTGTCGATCGACGGCAAGACCACCGCCGATGCCAAGCGCGCGGTGATCGAGTGGCTGGAAGGCGCCGCCATCGGCAAGCGTCGCGTGAACTACCGACTGCGCGACTGGCTGTTCAGCCGTCAGCGCTACTGGGGCGAACCGTTCCCGGTGGTGTTCGACGAGCAGGGCATGCACTACGCGGTGGGCGAGTCGAAGCTGCCACTCACGCTGCCCGAACTCGCCGACTACGCGCCCATCGAGAGCGACACGCCGCTGCCGCCGCTGGGCAAGGCGACTGCGTGGGTGCACACCACCGCAGGCGAAGCGGGCGTGGATGCCGCGCTGCTGCCGGCCAACGCGAAGGTGCGCCGCGAGACCAACACCATGCCGGGCTGGGC
>CAIPQY010000118.1 GCA_903867275.1 uncultured bacterium
GCGATTGCGGGCGTTGTCAATCCGCTCGTGCCTGCGTGGCGTGGCTCGGCCAACACCATGTACATGGGTTGGGACAACTTCACCTCCGCCTATGCGGGAGCGAACGCTGCTGACATGGCTGGCAGTTCGAACCTTGCATCGCTCTTCAACTTCGGTCCGGGCGCCGTGCTCACAAGTTCGCCGTTGCCCACCGGCATCTACAACGCCACCGGACCGCTCTCGGTCATGATCATGGGTGGCGTCTCGAGCGCACCCCGCAACCCCACCGAAGTCGTGATGAACCTGGCCTCCGCGGGCACGGGCATCAGCAACGCCTCCGTGGCGCTCACGCTGTTCGACAACAGCGGCAACTCCAAGCGCATCACGCCCACATCCACCAGCACCCGCAGCTCCACACCGGACGGCTTCGGCGGCACGGCCGTGACCACGGCCTTCTCGTGGACGGTGGATCCAATCGCGTGGAGCACCACGCGTTGGCAGATCGATTTCTCCAGCACCGCACCGCACGCGATCCTCGATGCGGTCACGCTGGACTTCAAGCTTGTGCCCACCCCAGGAGCGTTGGCCGTGCTGGCTGCGTTCGTGGGAGGCACATCTCGTGGGAGGCGGCGAAGCGCGTAACAGCGCCAAGCCACTCGCTCACGCCCTTTTTTGAGCGGGCGGGTCCAGTCCCCTGGGCCCGTCCGCTTGATTTTTAGGCTTGTTCGCCGCGTCGCGCCGCACGCTCGGCGGCCAGATGCTCATCCCAGGTGGGCTGGATTTCGTGCTCCACGCCAAGCAGATCCATCATGCGCGCCACCATGAAGTCGACCAGGTCGTCCATGGTGGTGGGGTTCAGGTAGAAGCCCGGCGACAGCGGCATCACGATGGCGCCCGCAAGCGTGGCTGCGCGCATGGCCTCGATCTCCACCAGGCTGAGCGGCGTTTCGCGATGCGCCAGGATGAGGCGCCGTCGCTCCTTCAGCGTGACCATGGCCGCGCGCTGCAGCTGGTTGTCCGTGAGTCCGTAGGCCACCTTGCTGAGCGTGTTGCCCGAGCACGGCACGATGATCATGCCGTCGTGACGGAAGCTGCCGCTGGCGACCGGGCCGCCGAGGTCATTCTCGTTGTGGATGGTGAGCTGCGATGCGCGGCCGCCGGTGAGTGCCTCGGCGTCGAGCTTCTTGATGCCGCACTCATCAGCCATCAGACGACGACCAAGCGCCGATGCCAGCAGATGCACCTCGCAGTTGGCGTGCGCAAGCCGCGTGATCAGACGCAGGGCGTAGGGTGCGCCGCTGGCGCCCGTGATGCCGACGATGATTCGCTTGGTGTGCATGGCGGAAGTCCTGTCACGATACTTCGACGCATCCGCCCCCTTGGATGACCGGCAGCCAGATTCCGGCAAATCGCGGTTATTGGCGCTGGTTGGCGGTCAGCCTGCAGCCGTTGGCGCCTCGATGCGCGGATACAGGGCCACCTTGGACAGCTTGGTGCCCGCAGCCAGACCGCCCCACGCCACGCGCTGTTGCCATGGCGCGTTCGCCAGTGCATCACCCATGGCGGCACGCAGGTCACGCATGCGCTCGGGCAGGAAAGGCTCAAGCAGCAGTCCGGCGATGCGCACCGTCTCGGCGCACTGCGCCAGGATGCTCGCCACCTCACCCGCCTTCGCCGGATCCTTGGCCAGCTTGAACGGCTCGGTGCGGTTGATGAATCCATCCACTTCGCGCAGGAGACCGATGGCGGTTGCGGCCGCCTGCGCCAGTTCGAAGCGATCCATGTGGGATTCCCAGGCCTTCACCGCCGCGGCGCATCGCGCAGGCCATTCGCCGCCGTGCTGCGCGTCGGCGGGCATGGCGCCGTCGAAGGTCTTGGCGATCATGGCGGTGACGCGGCTGCTGCAGTTGCCGACCGTGTTCACCAGATCGGCCACGTAGGTCTCGTGGAATGCCAGCACGCGGAAGTCCGCGTCGGTCGCCTCCAGCGGTCCGCGCGTGAGCATGAACCAGCGCAGCGCGTCCAGGCCGTAC
>CAIPQY010000119.1 GCA_903867275.1 uncultured bacterium
GGACGGTGCGCGTGAATGCCGACAACCTGGATCGCATGATGCGCCTCGCGGGCGAGAGCATGGTCGAGGGCCGTCGCTACCCGCAGGTGCAGAAGGGTGTCCGCGAACTGGTGTCGCGACTGCGCAACGCGCGCGAGGCGGTGGATGTGGCGCGCCGCCGCAAGCAGCCATCGGATCTCGAGGATGCGCAGCACCAGCTGCTCGAGCTGGAACACGCGCTCACCCGCCACACCGGCCTGCTCGAATCCACCTTCCGACGCACCGAGGAGGTTGGCACGCGCCTGTATCACGAGGTGATCGGCAGCCGCATGCGACCCTTCGGCGACGCAACCGCGGGCTTTCCGCGCATGGTGCGCGACCTCGCGAAGCGTCTCGACAAGCAGGTGCGCTTCGACATCGAGGGCGTGCACACGCCGGTCGATCGCGACATTCTGTCGCGTCTGGATGCCCCGCTGAACCACATCCTGCGAAACGCCATGGACCACGGGGTGGAGACCCCCGACAAGCGTCGCGCCAACGGCAAGAGCGACGCGGCCCTGCTGCGTCTGGAGGCGCGACACCACGCAGGCATGCTGGAGATCCGGGTGCGCGATGACGGCAACGGCATCGACCCCGAGCGCATCCGTACCAAGGTGGTGGAACGCCGGCTGCAGTCGGAATCGGTGGCGAAGGGACTCGGCAAGGCCGAACTGCTGGAGTTCCTCTTCCTGCCCGGCTTCTCCACGGCAAGCGCGGTGACCGAGGTGAGTGGACGCGGCGTGGGACTGGATGTGGTGCACCAGACCATGCGCGATCTGGGAGGCTCGGTGCGCATCGAGAGCGAGATCGGACGCGGCACCACCTTCGTGATGAGCCTGCCGATCACCCTCAGCGTGATCCGTGCGGCGCTGGTGCGCGTGAGCGGCGAGACCATGGCCTTCCCGCTGGCGCGCATCGAACGCATCGTGCGCACGCAACTCGAAGCGCTGCGGCGCACCGAAGGCAAGCTGCAGTTCGATCTGGACGGCCAGGCGATCGGCGTGCTGCGCGCGTCGGAGCTGCTGTCGCTGGACGGCGATCAGGTGAACCGCGACGACCATGTCAGCCTGCTGGTGATCGGCAACGAGCAGGACCGATGCGGCCTGCTTGTGGACGGCTTCCTCGGCGAGCGCGATCTGGTGGTGCGACCCATCGACGAGCGCCTGGGCCGCGTGCCGCACGTGGCCGCCGCCGCGATCGACGACGACGGGCTGCCGCTGCTCGTGATGGATGTCGAGGACATGCTGGTGTCCATCCGTCGCGGCCTGTCCGAAGGCGCCATCCGAGGCGTGTCCCCCGCGGCGCTGGCCGCTGGCGCGCGTGGCCGCAAGCGCATCCTGGTCGCCGACGACTCGATCACCGTGCGCGAGGTGGAACGCCAGATGCTGTCGCGACTGGGCCATGAGGTTGAGGTGGCCGTGGACGGCATGGACGCCTGGAACCAGCTGCGCGCCGGCCAGTTCGACATGCTCGTGACCGACGTGGACATGCCGCGCATGAACGGCATCGAACTGGTGCGCATGGTGCGCAGCGAGGCGCGCTTCGCGTCGCTGCCGATCGCCATCGTCAGCTACAAGGATCGCGCCGAGGATCGCGCTGCGGGCATGGACGCGGGGGCGAACGCCTACCTCACGAAGGGCTCCTTCCAGGACCAGACCTTCATCACCACGGTCAACGACCTGATCGGGGATTCGGTCTCGTGAGAGTGGCGATCGTCAACGACCTGCCGATCGCGCTGGAGGCGCTTCGGCGAGCGGTGGCGCAGTATCCCGGCGCGACGATCGCGTGGAGCGCGATGGACGGCGAGGAGGCGGTTCGACAGTGCCGCGCCGACCGGCCCGACATGATCCTGATGGATCTGATCATGCCAAGGATGGACGGCGTGGAGGCGACGCGTCGCATCATGCGCGACACGCCCTGCCCCATTCTGGTGGTGACCGCCACCGTCACCGGCAACGCCGCGCGCGTGTTCGAGGCGCTGGGTGCCGGCGCGCTCGATGCCATCGACACGCCCAACCTGTCCTCGCCGGATGGACTCGAGCGCCTGTGCCGGCGCATGCAGCACATCGCGCGCCTGTCCAGGGATGAACGCGCGCCCGCCAAGCAGGGCGTCACGGCGCCCGCCGCGACACCGCATGCTCGCGGCACCACGCCGCTGCTGCTGGTGGGAAGCAGCACGGGCGGCCCGCAGGCGCTGTGCACGCTGCTCACCTCGCTTCCCAAGCCACCGCCGTGCGCGGTGCTGATCGTGCAGCATCTGGATGCAGGTTTCATTCCGGGACTGGTGGAGTGGCTTGCCAAGGAGACGGGCCACACCGTGCGTCTGGCTGAAGCCGGCAACGAACCGGGCCCGGGCGCGATCTGGGTTGCGGGCGGATCCCAGCACCTGGTGGTGGAAGCAAGCGGCAGGACGAGCAACCGCCCGGCGCAACCGCATGAACTGCATCACCCGAGCGTGGACATGCTGTTCGACAGCGCTGCAAAGTCGAAGGTGGCGCCAGGCGTTGCGGTGCTGCTCACCGGCATGGGCCGCGACGGCGCAGAGGGCCTGCTGGCGCTGCGCAACGCCGGATGGCACACCATCGCGCAGGATCAGGCGACCAGCGTGGTGTGGGGCATGCCCGGCTCCGCCGTGCGCCTGAACGCCGCCATGCATACGCTCCCTCTTCCGCTCATCGCTCCCGCGGTGATGCATGCCTTCAAGAAACCAAGGAAAGTCGGATCATGAGTCAACCCACCCCTGTCGCCTCGCAACTCGAACTGCCAACCGTGGTGCTGCTGGTGGATGACCAGCCCATCATCGCCGCCGCGGTGCAGAAGATGATCGCCGGGCAGGTGGGTTGGGAGTTCCACTACTGCAAGGACGCCACCATGGCCGTGGCCAAGGCGCTCGAACTGAAACCCACCGTGATCCTGCAGGATCTGGTGATGCCGGAAATGGATGGACTCGAGCTGGTGAAGCTGTACCGCGAGCAGGAGGCGCTGAAGGAGACGCCGCTGATCGTGCTGAGCAGCAAGGAAGAGGCGGAAACCAAGGCCAAGGCCTTCGCGCTGGGTGCAAACGACTATCTGGTGAAGCTGCCCGACCCGGTGGAGGTGGTGGCTCGTCTGCGTCACCACAGCGAGGGCTACAAGGCGCTGCGCGAGCGCAACGCCGCCTTCGCCGCGCTGGCCGCCAGCGAGAAGCACCTGCAGGAGGAGAACCGACGCGCAGCCGACTATGTGCGCAGCCTGCTTCCCCCGCCCATGACGGAGGGTCTGGCCACCACCGACTGGCGCTTCGTGCCCAGCGAAAGCCTCGGAGGCGACGCCTTCGGATACCACTGGCTCGACCAGTCGCGCCTGGCGGTGTACCTGCTCGACGTGTGCGGCCACGGCGTGGGACCGGCGCTGCTTGGCGTGAGCGCCATGAACGTGATCCACTCGAACGCCATTCCCAATCGCGACATGGGCGATCCCGCCGCGGTGCTGGAGGGACTCAACGAGCTGTTCCCCATGGATCGCCACAACGACATGTTCTTCACGCTGTGGTACGGCATCCTGAATGTGGATGCCGGCACGCTGGTGTGGAGCGGCGGCGCGCATCCACCCGCGTTGCTGGTGGGCCCCGATGGCAGCCTTCGCGAGCTGGAATCGCAGGGCATCATGGTCGGCGCCGGCCTCGGCATGCCCTACGAGAGCACCGAGGTGCAGATCGCGCCGGGATCGCGCCTGTTCCTGTACAGCGACGGCATCTTCGAACTGCAGAAGCCCGATGGCCAGATGGCCACGCTGCCCGAGTTCGTGGGCACCATTCCCGAGACGCATCGCCACGACGACCGCCTGGACCGCATGCTGAAGCACGCCCGCGAGGTGCAGAAGTCCGACAGCTTCAAGGACGACGTGAGCCTGCTCGAGGTGCGCTACAAGCTGTGATCGGCGCGGCCCTGCTGGCGTGCGCGCTTTCGGTGCCGGCCAGTCAGCGGTTCGACTTCACCGAGCGCCACATGGGCGTTGAAGTGCGCGTGCGCCTGTACGCGTCTGACGAGGCCACGGCGCGCTCGGCCGCACGCGCGGCCTTCGATCGCGTGCATGCATGGGACGAGGTGCTGAGCGACTGGCACGAGGATTCGGATGCCATGCGCCTGCCACATCACGCGGGTGACGTCGCAACCGTGGGCGGACGACTGGCGCAGGCGCTCGACGCATCGATCCTTGCACGCGAAGCCACGGGCGGCGCGTTCGAACCATCGCTCGGGGCGCTGACGCGCGTGTGGCGACAGGCGCGACGCGAGCGGCGTGCCCCTGATGCCGCCACACTGCAGGCCGCGCGCGACGCATCCGGTGCAGGAAGCTTCGAGTGGAATCCGGCGAGCCGCCGCTTCACGGCCATGCGAGAAGGCGTGCGGCTCGACTTCGGCGCCATCGCGCAGGGCATCGCCGCCGACGATGCGCTGCGGGCGTTGCGCGAGGGCGGATGTGCGCAGGCCCTGGTCGATGTGAGCGGCGACATCGCCGTGGGCGCACCGCCACCCGGCGCGGATGGCTGGCGCATCCGGATCGAGGCCGAGTTCGACGATCAACCCACCGACACGCTGCTGCTGCACGACTGCGGCGTGAGCACCAGTGGCGATCGCGCGCAGCGCACGATGATCGATGGGCATGCGGCCAGTCACATCCTGGATCCCGGCACCGGCATCCCGCTGACAGCTCCGCGCCAGGCCACCGTGGTGGCTGCCGACGCCACCACCGCCGACGCCATGGCCACCGCGCTGTGCGTGCTTCCAGCCGACACATGCCGATCTATCGCGGCCACGAATCACCTCGCCGCGCGCCTGGATCGAACAGCCGCCGAAGGCGGCGTGCAGCCCCTCGAAGGTTGGCGCGTGATCAGACGAGTTTCGTCTTGCCCGGCTGACGCACCGTCGGCACCGGCGGCGGCGCATCCATCGCCAGCTTCGGAGGCATCAGGTCCTCCTTGCTCTCGATGACGTCCTTCCAGGTCACGGCCTGACCCGTGTAGGCGGCCATGCGACCCATCAGCGCCAGACGGCAGCTCTGCACCATCCAGTCGCCATCGTCGATGCGCTGGCCCTTGCGGATGGCCGCGAACAGCTCGTTGTGCTCCACCTGATACATGTTCGGCTTCGGGCCGTTGGCGGGATAGTTCCAGTTCACCGCACCCGTGATGCGATGCACCGGGCCCCATCCGTTCACGAAGGCGCGCCCCCTGGTGCCGATGATCGTGTCAACGTTCTCGTTGAAGCTGTCCGGGTACTGGCGCCACACCAGCGTGGCGCGACGATCGTTGGCCCACTCGTACACGATGCCGAAGTGGTCGTACACATCGCCGCGCTCCGGAATGTTCTCGCGCACGGCGCGGCCGCCGATGCCCGTGCAGCGGATCGGCGCCTCGTTGGCGAAGGCCCAGTTGATCTTGTCGATGCTGTGCACCGCCTGCTCCACGATGAAGTCGCCCGACAGCCACACCATGTGCTGCCAGTTCCGCAGCTGGAACTCCATGTCTGTCCACTCGGGCTTGCGCATCTGCACCCCGAGCGGCGTGGTGAGATAGTCGCTGTGCATGGCCACCACCTCGCCGATCTGGCCGTCGGCGATGCGACGGAAGGTCTCGCGCTCGGGTGAACTGCGGCGCCAGCAGAAACCGCTGACAAGGTTCACGTTCTTGGCGCGGGCGGTCTTCACGCACTCGATCACGCGCTTGGCGCCGGCGGCGTCGCTGAACATGGGCTTCTCGCAGAACACGTGCAGGCCCGCATCGACCGCGCAACGCAGGTGATCGGGACGCAGGCCCGGCGGGCCCGCGATGATCGCCACGTGTCCGCCGCTCTGGCACGCCTTCTCCGCTCCATCGAAGCCGCTGAAGCGGCGCTCCGGCGGCACCTGCACGCGCGGACTCATCTCGCCCTTCTGCAGTTCGGCCACGGCCGCATCCATCTTGTCGGCAAAGGCATCCGCCATGGCCCAGATCACCACGCCGGGGTCGGCCTTCAACGCCTGCATGGCGGCACCGGTGCCGCGGCCGCCGCAACCGATCACGATCACCTTGATCACGTCACTGGCCGCGACGGGACCGATCGATCCGGCCGCACGAGCCAGAGGGGAGACCAGCGCCACCCCCGCAGCCGCCAAAGCCCCACCGAGGAAGGCGCGACGATCTGGAAGCGGCTGCATGCTGGCGGGTTCGCTCATCGGGAAGGCTCCTTGGTGGCGGCAGGCGCGGGCTTCGCGTCGGGCGCAGCGGCATTGTCACCCGGAAGCGCCTCGCACGCCACCCGGAAACCGATGAAAGATCCATCCGCAAGCCACCATCGGCTCGGTGGCATCTGCGGGTCGCTGGCGTTCCAGTCGGCGGAAGGCTGCTGCACGCGGTCGCGGCCCTGATCCTTCGCCGCATCCATGAAGGAACCACCCCAGAGAACGGGCTTGCCGTTCGCGTCGATCGCCCACTCCGCAACATTGCCCTGCAGGTCGCTGAAGCCCTGCGCATCGGCCTTGCTTGAACCAACCTTGTGGGTGGTGCCCCCGCTGTTGCCGGCGTGCCAGGCGCGCTGATCGAGCGTGGGCTGACCGGCCTTGTCATCAGGGCAGATCGAACGGAGTTCCGCCACGGTTGGCAGCCGCATGATGCGCCCGGTGCGCTTCGACAGCCACGCGCAGAACTGCTGCGCGGTGTCGATGTTCACGGAGATCGCCGGGAAACCCGCATGTCCGAAGCCGCGGTCCATCGAGATGTACGGCTTGCTTGGTCGCGCCACCGCGTCCGCGCCGGCAGGCTGCGCGGCGTCCGCCTTCTCGTACACGAAGGCGTCGAGCAGTTCCCAAGGCACCTCGGTGCGGCCGATCCACACGCGCACCTGACCCGCATCAACCACCGGCAGCAATTCGACCGACAGCGCCGTGTCCTTCACCGGCAGCGTGAGCTGCGGCGGTCTGGGTGCAAGGGCAAGAAGCGCCGCCGCAACAAGCCCGATGGAGAAACGCATCGTCGATTCAGCTGGTGAACAGAAGCAGCAGGAAGGCGATGTCGCCCGAATCCACCGCGCCGGACCGGTCGAGATCCGACGCACATCCGCCGCATGGACCGAAGTCGAGCAGCAGCACCGCCAGGTCCGCCGCGCCCACCACCCCGTCGCCGTCGAGGTCGCCCTCGAGCGCGGACGGGCACACGATCTCGGTCACCGCGATGTCGTCGACGCCGGCTTCCACCACGGAGCCGGTGCCGAGGTCGCGGGCGATGAAGCGCAGCTTGATCGTGCCCGCGGTGGGCGTGACGAAATCGAGCACGCGGAACTTCTTCTGCACCCA
>CAIPQY010000120.1 GCA_903867275.1 uncultured bacterium
CGCCGTGAAGGTTCCCACACGCACGGAACCCGATCGCATCGTGGATACCTGCGGAACGGGTGGCGCACCCAAGGTGTTCAACGCAAGCACACTCTCCGCACTGTTGGTTGCGGCCGCCGGCGCACCCGTGGCCAAGCACGGCAACCGATCGCGAACCGGCTTCGGAAGCGCCGAGACATTGGAAGCGCTTGGCGTTGACCTGAATGCCTCGCCGCAGGCGCTGGCCGACCAACTGGACCGGCACGGCTTCTGTTTCTGCATGGCGCCGCGCCACCATCCGGGTGCCGCCCATGCCGTGGCGGCCCGCAAGGCGATCGTGGGTCCCACCATCTTCAACGCCGTTGGACCACTGTGCAATCCAGCCGGTGCGCAGCGACGTTTGTTGGGCGTGTGGGATGCACGCCTGCTGCAGCCCATGGCGCAGGTGTTGGCGCGTCGTGGTGCGGTGGATGCGCTGGTGCTGCATTCGCGCGACGGTCTGGACGAGATCAGCCTGTGCACCGAAACCGACTATGTGCGTGTGGTGGATGGTGCGGTGGTGGACACGGGAACACTCACGCCGGAAACCTTCGGCATGCACCGGCACGCAGCACCACCCACACCGGCCGGCAATCTGCTTGAAGCGGTGCAGCTTTCGCGCACATTGCTGGCTGGCACATGCACCAGCGCGCATGCGGACATGCTGATCATCAATGCGGCGGCGGCGCTGGTGGTGGCAGGTCGATGCGGAACCTGGATGGCGGGCACACAGATGGCGCGAGGCCTGCTGGCCGATGGCGCCGGGTTGGCCCTGCTTCAGCGGCTGATTTGAAGGAAAAAAGGCATCACCGATGCGGATCGCCCGATGCGGGCGTCACGCTGTGACCCATGCACGACGGCAGGGTGGGTTTGTGGTGCGCAATGGCGCTGTTCATCGGGTGTTGCGCCGGACTCGCGCTTCCATGTGCGGCCCCGTTCGATGCGCTGCTTGATGTGGCGTGTGGTGCCGGTGTGGTTCTGGCGGCGCTGATGTGGTGCCTGCGTGCACATCGTTGGGTGGCGCTGGTGCTTGCGCTGCTCATGTGCGCACTGCTCGGCGTGATTCGCGCGGGACACGAAGTGATGCGAGCCGACCATGACGACGCCGTTGGCATGCTGCGCGACGAACCGGTGCTGGTGCGATTTCAGGCAACCCTGCTGGAGTCGCCTGCGCCACCCGATCATGCGAATCGTGATGTGCTGGACGGCTTTCAGGCATCGGCGGATGAGCCGCGACTGCAGGCCGACGCGACACTGGTGCACCTGCACGATGGAACCTCCGTCGTTCCAACCACTGGACGCGTGAGTCTGATGATGCCAGGCCTCTCATCGGATCTGCACGCGGGCGAAGTGGTTGAAGGAATCGGATGGCTGATGCCTGCAATCACGGCCGCCAACCCGGGCGAGCGCAATCCGCGCGTGGGAGCCTGGCAGCGTGGTTGGGTCGGGCGCCTGATGCTTGAATCCCAACCCACATGCGTGAAGGCGGCGCCATGGCCCACGCGTGTTCGATCGTGGTTGCAATCGTGTGCCGATCGGAATCTGCTGCGTTCGCTCGGCGACTCGACCGGCAGCCCTGTTGCAACACTGGTGGTGGCCATGACCACAGGCCGGCAGTTGCCTGGATACGCGGCGTTGCGACAGACCTTCTCTGCGACGGGGCTGAGTCACTTCCTGGCAATCAGTGGCTTCAACGTGGCAGTGCTGGTTGGTGTGTGTAGTGTGTGTCTGGAGGCATTGCGCGTGCCGTGGTGGCTTCGTGGTTGGTGCCTGATCCTCACTGGAGTGCTGTTCCTGACCGTCGTGGATGTGGAAGTGTCGGTGCTGCGCGCGGGTGTGGCTGGCGTGATGGCGGGTACATCGCTCACCTTCGGCAGGGGCTGGCGC
>CAIPQY010000121.1 GCA_903867275.1 uncultured bacterium
ACAAGTTCTGAGAGCGCGTCGCGCCGATCACGACTTGATCAGCGCCTGCAGCCGGCGTCCGGCCTCCAGCACCTTCTCGCGGCTGTTGAAAGCGCTCACCCGGATGAAGCCTTCGCCGCAGCGGCCGAAGCCCGCGCCCGGCGTCACCACCAGTTGCGCCTGCTGCAGCAGCCGATCGAACGCCTCCCAGCTGCCAAGTCCATCCGGACACTTCAGCCACACGTAGGGCGCATGCTCGCCGCCCCAGCAGCGCAAACCAAGTGCCTCGACGGCGCCGCGCAGGATGCGCGCGTTCTCGAGGTAAAAGTCGGTCAGCGCGCGCATCTGCGCCTGTCCCTCCGGTGTGCACAGCGCCGCGGCGGCCTTCTGCACCGGCCAGCTCACGCCATTGCTGCAGGTGCTCCAGCGCCGCGTCCACAGGCCATGCAGCGGCACGCGCCTGCCATCGGGCGCGCTGCCGGTGAGTTCCTTCGGCACAACGGTGTAGCTGCAGCGCAGTCCGGTGAAGCCACCGTTCTTCGAGAAGCTGCGGAACTCCACCGCACACTGCCTCGCCCCCTCGATCTCGAAGATGCTGCGCGGCACGTCGTCGCTTCGCACATACGCCTCGTAGGCGGCATCGAACAGGATGATCGCGTCGTTGGCGCGCGCCCAGTCCACCCAGGCCTTCAGCCCCGCGCGCGTGATGGTGGCGCCGGTTGGGTTGTTCGGAAAGCACAGGTACACCACGTCCATGCGCTCGCTCGGCGGCTGCGGCACGAATCCGTTGGCGGGCGTGCCCTCGAGATACACCAGTCCCTCATAACGTCCACCCTCCAGCGCAACGCCGGTGTTGCCGGCCATCACGTTGGTGTCCACGTACACCGGGTACACCGGATCCGGCACCGCGATGCGATTGCCAGAGCCCAGGATCTCCAGGAAGTTGCTCGCGTCGGGCTTGCTGCCATCCGACAGGAAGATCTCGTCGTCGGCCACCTGCACGCCACGATCGCGGAACTCGCACTGCGCGATCGCCTTGCGCACGAACTCGTGGCCCGTGGCCGGACCGTATCCCTGGAAACGCTCGCGCGTGGCCAGATCATCCACGCCTTCATGCAGCGCCTTCACCGCCACCGCGGGCAGCGGCTCGGTCACGTCGCCGATGCCGCAGCGCACGATGTTCTTCGCCAGATCCGGCCGCTCGGCAGCGAACACGCTCACGCGCCGCGCGATCTCCGGGAACAGGTAGCCCGCCGCCAGCTTCAGGAAATGCTCGTTCACGCGCGCCATGGAATTTCAGGCTCGGCTCTTCGCGCGCGACTTCCTCTTTTTCCGCGCCGGTCGCTGCGCCACCGCATCCTTGCTCTTGCGAAGGTGCGTCGCCACCGCCGGCGGCAGGTTGCCCAGCACCAGCTCGCGCTTGCCCTTGTGCTTGCGCCGCAGGCTTTCGCCAACCTTCGCGATGCCCTTCAGCTGCTTGCGGCCACGCGAGCCCACCAGCGGACCCTTCATGGTGCGCACCCCCGCGTACTCGAAGTACGCCAGCTCGCCACCTTCGCGCAGCAGGCTCATCATGCGTCGGAAGATGGACCGCACAAGCGCCGGCGGAAAGTTGTTGAACGGCAAACCGCACACGATCAGGTCGTAGGGCCCCTGCAGTTCCGCCTTCTCTATCGCCGCCGCATGCAGGGCCACCTTCACGCCCGGGCGCTTGCGTCGATGCGGCACCAACAGGCGCTTCTCCAGGTCGCGGCAGAACGCCTCGTTCATCTCCACGATGTCGAAGTGATCGCCGTCACGCAGGTTCTTCAGCACACGCTCCGTGAAAGGTCCGGTGCCCGGGCCAACCTCCAGCACGCGACGACTGCCGCGCAGATCGCTCAGTCCGCGCGTCATCGCCTTCGCCAGCGCGGGGCTGCTGGGCCACACGCTGCCGGTGTTGCGGATGTCGCGAAAGGCTTCTCGCACGAAGCGGAACATGGGGTCAGTCTAGCGGTGCGCTGCGGGACGCCGATTCAGAGCTTGGGAACGAACGTCTCGTCGCCCTTCAGGCTCATGCAGAAGCCGGCGAAGATCTCGCCGATCTGCTCCAGATCCTTCAGCGCCGTCATCTCGACCGTGGTGTGCATGTAGCGGATCGGCAGGCTCACCAGCCCGCTCGGGATGCCGCCGCGCCGCACGAAGATGGCGTCGGTGTCGGTGCCGCTGCTGCCCGGCGCGGCGGTGCGCTGCACAGGAATGTCCTTCTGCTTCGCCACGTCGAACAGCCGCTGCACCACCTCGGGCTGCATCGAACCGCCGATCGAGATCTTCGGTCCGCCGCCCAGCTTGAAATGGCCGTGCTGCGCGTGGTTGATGCCGGGGCTGTCGGTGGCGTGGCCGACGTCGGTCACCAGCGCCACGTCGGGATGCAGCGCCTCGGCGATCATCGCGGCGCCTCGCAGACCCACTTCCTCCTGCACCGTGCTCACCGCCACCACGCGCACCTTCAGTTCACCGCGCTTCTCGGCGGCCAGTCGAAGGCCCTCCGCCGCGGCGAACGTGCCGATGCGGTTGTCCAGGCCACGCGCGATGATCAGGCCGTCGCCCATCAGCATGCTGCCATCCAGGAACACGCCGGGGTCGCCGATGTTCACCATGGCCTGCGCGGCGGCCATGTCCTTGGCGCCGATGTCGATGTACAGCTCGTGCAACTTTCGAACCTTGCCTTCGCCGCTCTTGTCCTGCAGATGGATGGCCGTGGCGCCGATCACGCCCAGCACCGGGTTCTTCACGCCGGGCACCGAGCTGGTGAACTGGATGCGCTTGCCCACGATGCTGCCCGCATCGATGCCGCCGATCGAGCGGCAGTAGATGTAGCCGTTCGAGTCGAAGTGATTCACCATCAGGCCGATCTCGTCGGCATGGCCGCACAGCGCGACGGTCATCACCTTGGCGCCAGGCTTCACGCCGGCGGGCTCGACGCTGGCGAAGCAGTTGCCGTAGGCATCGTTCCACACCTTGTCGGCGAAGGGGCGAACGTAACTCAGCCACACCTGCTGGCCGGGTCGTTCAAAGCCGCTGGGGCTGGGGGTGTCGAGCAGGGTCCGGAGGAAGGTCAATGAGTCGGGGCGCATGGGGAACGGAATGTATCCGTTGCAGCCTTCGCGATCCGACTCATCGACCCCCCTTGGACGGATGTCGATGGTGTCCGGTTCTCAGCCAGCCTGGCGGCCCGACACGCGGGCGAAGGCGGCCTCGAAATCCTGCAGACTCTTGGCCACCGCCCGCGGCTTGCCGCTGACGTTCGCCTGGGCGGCCCGCGGGAACGGAATCGGGGCTGGCGTGGTGGTTGGCTCCACCATGACCTTGCCCGTACGCCGGTCGCGGGTCGAATCCACGGTTCGGTCCATGCGCTGCAGCAGGCCTCGAAGGTGCTCGAACTTCGTCGGCTGGGCTCCGGCGCCGCCACAGCAGCCACCGCCACAGCATCCCTGCATTCCCTCACTACCTCGGTTCGTTTCCATGTTTCCCATGCCTCCCTGGGGACTGTCGGGTCCCCTCTGTTGTGCGTGAAAGATCGAATGCCACTCCCAATTGTCAAGAATCTCGGTCGCAAGCCGTCGGAACACATCGAACACACCTACGGACATCGATACCTTTTTGTGAATCGCTACTTGACCAAAGGAATCCCGCATGTTCGCCACCACCTTCCTGCTGCCCCTGCTCGCCTCCAACGCCATCGCCGCCACGGTGGAACTGCCGCGTTATCCAGCGGCCAGCCCGGATGGCACCAGCGTGGTGTTCAGTTGGCGCGGCGACCTGTGGCGCGCGCCTGCGGCCGGTGGCGAAGCCGTGCGACTGACCACGAACCCCGGCGATGACCTTCGCTCCATCTTCACGCGCGATGGAACGACGCTGGTGTTCGAGAGTTCGCGCGAAGGTGCGCGCAACATCTGGGCCATGCCCGCCGCCGGCGGCGAGCCGCGTCAACTCACCTTCGGTGACAGTCCCGTGCTGCTGGGTGGTCTTGGCACCGGCCCAGACGGCAAGCCCGTGGTGATGGTGGACAGCTCCCGCGAAGGCGATCTGTACCGCGCGATGCGCCCGTATCAGGTTTCCATCGAAGGCGGCCCGCTTGCACGCGTGCACGACGCCTTCGGCACGCGCCCCACCGCCAACGCCAACGGCGTGGTGCTGTTCGAGCGCGGCGGCAACAGCTGGCTGCGTCGCGGCTACCACGGCCCCGATGCACGCGATGTGTGGACCTACACGCCAGGCAAGCCTCCCGAGCAGGCCTTCCAGCGACTCACCAGCTGGATGGGCAACGACGGCCAGGGACAGTGGCTGGGCACCGATGCGTACCTGTACCTCTCCGACCGTGACGGCGCGGTGAACCTGTACCGCAAGACGCTGAAGGACCCGATCGAATCCGGCGGCACGCAGTTGACCGCCTTCCCCGACGACGTGACCGGCTTCGACGTGAGCGCCGATGGCAAGACGGTGTTCCTCACGCGCGGCTCGCAGCTGTACCGACTGGACCTGACCAAGCCTGACGCCAAGCCGCAGGCGCTGGTGATCAGCGCCAGCGCCGACGAGCCCGACCCGGTGGAGATGCGCAAGGTGGACAAGGACATCACCGAGGCGCAGGCCAGCCCCGACGGCAAGGCGATGGCATTCGTGGCCTACGGCGACGTGTTCGTGCGCAGCATGGACGAGAAGGCGCCCGCGCTGCGCGTGACCAACGCGCCGTGGCATGAACGCGACATCGCGTGGAGCCCGGACGGAACGCGCCTCTACTTCGTCTCCGACGCAAGCGGCAACGACGACGTGATGGAGGCGCTGGTGTCGCGCACCCGCAGCGAGATCCGCAAGGAGGCCAACCCGCCCAAGAAGGAGGCGCCCAAGGCCGAGGAACCGAAGGAGGATGTGAAGCAGGACGCGGCGGCCTCCAAGGATGAACCGAAGGCGGATGCGCCAAAGCCGGAAGCCGCCGCCGAGGCGAAGCCCGCCGACGACTCGAAGCCGAAGGAGGAGTCGAAGGAGGAGTCGAAGAAGGACGAACCCGCGAAGGACGACCAGAAGAAGGAAGACGCGAAGCCGAAGGACCCCCGCCTGGATCCGGCGCGATGGACCGAGGCCGTGGCCTTCGACGTGAAGCCCGTGGTCGCCACCGCGAAGTCCGAGCGCGAACCGCAGCCCAGTCCCGATGGCAAGACGCTGTCGTTCCGCCGCGGCGGCGATCTGGTGCTGCTCGATCTGGCCAGCGGCACCGAGCGCGTGTTCCGCCCGGGTTGGGACAACGAGATCGAATGGCGCTGGAGCCCGGATTCGAAGTGGATCGCCTTCGCGCAGGACGACCGCGACTTCAATCGCGACATCTGGATCGCGCCCGCCGACGCATCGGCCGAGCCGATCAATCTCACGCGACATCCGGACAACGATCGTGCGCCACGCTTCAGCGCCGACGGCAAGCTGCTGGCGTTCCTGTCGAGCCGCGTGAACAACGAGGCCGACGTGTACACGCTGGCGCTGGATCCAGGCGTGGAGGCGCTGACCAAGGCCGAGCAGGAGGCGTACTTCAAGGACGCCGGTGATGCCGCCAAGAAGCGCAAGCCGCTGCCCTCGCCGAATGCCAAGAAGCCCAAGCGCGCGGCGAAGGCCAAGCCCGCGGGCGCATCGGATGGCGACGAGAAGAAGGACGCGAAGGCCGACGCAGACAAGCCCGAAGGCGACGACAAGTCCGCGGACGAGGAGAAGAAGGACAGCAAGCCCGCCGGTCCCGACTATCGACTGGCCGACGCCTACCTGCGCGTGCATCGCCTGACGCGCCTGGCCGGCGACGAGGGCGGCCTCGAGATCACCCCCGCGGGTGATCGCGTGGTGTTCTCCGGCAATGATGGCGGCCCCGGCATCTACAGCGTGAAGTGGGACGGCACCGAGCAGAAGAAGGTGGCTGCCGCCGGCTCGGTGACGCAGATGAATCTGACCGGCGACAAGGTGACCATCGTGGCCAAGGGTGGTGCCAGCACCGCAAGCCCCGCGGGCGGCGGCGAGGCGAAGGCCGTGGAATTCTCGGCCACCACGCCGATCAATCGCCGCGAGTGGGCGGATCACCGTTTCGTGGAAGCGGCGCGCACCTTCTCCGACGTGTTCTATGACGGCACCATGAAGGGCACCGACTGGCCCGCGCTGGTGCAGCGCTACCGCACCATGGCCGCGGCCGGCCGCACCGACAACGAGTTCGAGTGGTGCATGGCGCGCCTGCTCGGTGAACTCAACGCGAGCCACACCGGCGTCAGCGTGAAGAGCGCCGAGGATGACTCCACGCGCCGCCCCGCGGGTCGCCTCGGCATCCGCACCAAGCCCGTCGAGGGTGGCTTCGAGGTGCTCGCCACCCTGCCCGAAGGCCCGGCCGTGCGCAGCCAGACGCCGCTGCAGGTGGGCGACGTGATCACCGCGATCGGCGGCGAGACCTTCGGCCCGCATGACTCGCTGGAGCAGCGCATGCGTGGCCGCGTCGGACAGGAGACGGTGATCACGGTTCGACGAAC
>CAIPQY010000122.1 GCA_903867275.1 uncultured bacterium
CACCGGCCAGATCACCGTGGCCAACAACAGCGGCGGCACGGGCGGCACCAGCCGCAGCGCCACGCTCGAAGTCGGTCGCTCGGTGTACGCGGCCACCGACTGCCCGAAGGCGGTCGCCGACAACACCACGGTGTACAGCTACATCACCGTGACCGATGACGTGTGCATCGCCGACCTCGACGTGGCGGTGAACATGTCGCACACCTACATCGGCGACCTGATCATCGATGTCACATCGCCGGCCGGCACCGTGGTGACGCTGCACAACCGCACCGGAACCAGCACCCAGAACATCGTCACCACCTACGACGACGAAGGCGCTGGCACGATTCCTTCAACGGCGCTGTCCGCACTCGACGGCGAGCACACCGCCGGCATCTGGAAGCTGCGCGTGAGCGACGCCGCCGCCACCGACACTGGAACCCTGAACGGCTGGTCGCTGCGCGTCGCGCAGGCGGCGGGTGGATGCATCGCCCGACAGACCATCTACAGTGATCCGTTCGACGTGAATCCAGGCTGGACCACCACGGGTCAGTGGGCCTTCGGCGCACCGACCGGCGGCGGCGCAACCACCGGAGCCAAGGATCCGGCGAGCGCGTACACCGGCAGCAACGTGTACGGCTACAACCTCGCGGGCGACTACACCAACAGCATGCCGGCCTACACCCTCACGTCGAAGGCCTTCGACTGCACCGGCCTGACGGCGACGAAGGTGGCGTTCTGGCGCTGGCTGTGCGTGGAATCGAGCACGTACGACAAGGCCAGCTTTGCCGTGAGCAATGACGGCACGACCTGGACCACGGTGTGGAGCAACGGCGCCACCCTGAAGGATCAGGCGTGGGTCAAGGTTGCCTACGACATCTCCGCGGTGGCCGACAACAAGCCCACGGTGTACTTCCGCTGGACGCTCGGCACCACGGACACCAGCATCGCGTACGGTGGCTGGAACATCGACGACTTCGAGATCACGGCCATTCCGCCGGCGAACCTCTGCCCGAGCGATCTCGACGGCGACGGTGAGACGACGGCAGGCGACATCTCCTTCCTGCTCCTGTCTTCAGGCCCCTGCTCAGGCTGCCTGGAGGATCTGGACGGCGACGGCGAAGTCGGCGCGTCCGACGTGTCGTTCCTGCTGCTCTCGTTCGGCCCCTGCCAGTAAGCGCAGGCGAACAACCAAGGATGCAACACAGCGCCCCAGGCTTCGTGCCTGGGGCGCTTTCATTTGTATATGGCTGAATCGACCGACGGCCGGCGCAGGCTCACACGGTGCCAAGCTGTCGCTGCAGCGTGACACGCTCGCCAAGCGCCAGGCCGAACGCCTCGTGCACCAGTCGCAGCGATCGCTCGCCATGCTCCTGCGGCACCAGACAGCTGATGCGGATCTCGCTGGTGGTGATGTTGCGGATGGGCACGCCCGCATCGCCAAGCACCTGGAACATGCGGCTTGCCACGCCTGCGTGACTGCGCATGCCGGTGCCCACGGCGCTCACCTTGGCCAGACCGATCTCCAGATCGATGCGGCCGCTGCCCAGACGCTGCAGCACCTCGCCCACCGCTGTCTTCACCTCTGGCAGATCGCCATGCTCCACGGTGAAGGCCAGATCGACGGCGTTGGCGCCCTCGGTCTGGATGATGTCGTCCACGATCAGGCCGCGGCTGGCGATGGCGCTGAACACCTGCGCCTGCACGCCGGCCGTGCGGGGCAAGCCCTGCAGATGCACGCGACCCAGGTCGGTCTTCAGGGCGCATCCGATGACGGCGATCGATTCCATGTGCGGCGTCTCCCGTTGGATCATGGTGCCAGGCTCGGGGCGCTGGCTGTGGCGGACATGAATGGGCACGCCGTGGCGTTGCCCGAACACGACGGCGCGCGCGTGCATCACGCCCGCACCCATCGCGGCAAGTTCCAGCATCTCGTCGTAGGTGATGGCGCCAAGCTTGGGGGCATCGGGCACCAGGCGCGGGTCGGCGGTGTGCACGCCGTCCACATCGGTGTAGATCTCGCAGCAACCCCCGTCGCGCTGCACGGCCAGGGCCGCGGCGATGGCCACCGCGGTGGTGTCGCTGCCGCCCCGCCCCAGCGTGGTGATGTCGCCGGAGGCGGCAATGCCCTGGAAACCCGTCACCACGGGAATCACCCCCTGCTCCAGCATGCGGTGCAGGCCATCGGCATCCACCCCTTCCAGGCGTGCCCGACCGTGTCCCCCGTCGGTTCGCATGGCGCACTGGAAGGCGTTCAGGCTTCGGGCACGCAGGCCCTGGTCCTCGAGGGCCATCGCGGTCAGCGCGGCGCTGACGGCCTCTCCGGTGCTCATGAGGGCGTCCAGCTCGCGCCGAGCCGGCTCGCGGGCCACCTTTCCGGCCAGACCGATCAATTCATCCGTGGTGTGCCCCATGGCACTCACCACCACCGCAACCTGGTGACCGTCGGCCTTCGCCTCGGCGACCCGCCGCGCCGCCCGCCGGATGCGTTCCGGATCGGCCACCGAGGTGCCGCCGAACTTCATCACCAGCGTGGGCATCAGGCCTCCCGGGCGAGTGCCTCGGCGCGACTGCGCTCGGAACGCTCCACGCGCTTGCGGTCGGTTTCCTTCAGCAGCTTCTTGCGCGTGCGAACGGCGGTCGGGGTGATCTCGACCAGCTCGTCCTCCTCGATGTACTCGAGGGCGGCCTCAAGGCTCATGATGCGGGGCTGCTTCAGCACCACGGTGGCGTCCTTGCTGGCCGCGCGCACGTTGCTGAAGGGCTTCACGCGCGTGGCGTTCACCACCAGGTCGTTGTCACGGCTGTTCTCGCCCACCAGCATGCCTTCGTAGCACACGTCGCCGGGGCGCACGAACATCACCGCGCGCTCGCTCAACGGCTCCAGCGCGTAACTGGTGGCCGGGCCGGACTCGTTGGCGATCATCACGCCGTTGGCGCGTGGCTTCACGGCGTTGGGCGACACGGGGCGCCATGCGGCGAAGGCGTGGTGCATCACCGCTTCGCCACCGGTTGCGTTGAGCAGTCGGGTGCGCAGACCGATCAGGCCGCGCGCCGGAATGTCCGCCTCGATGTGCATGCGCGTGCCGCGGGGATCCACCTTGCCGATCTCGCCGCCGCGCGAACCCAGCAGCTCGAGCGCCGCGCCCATGCCGGAGTTCTCCACGTCGAGCGTGAGGCGCTCCCAGGGCTCGCAGGTCACGCCGTCGATCTCGCGCTCGATCACCTCGGGCTTGCCCACGGTCAGCTCGAAACCTTCGCGACGCATCGTCTCCAGCAGCACGCCCAGGTGCAGCAGGCCACGGCCGCTCACGCGGAACTCGTCGGCGCTGTCGCCCGGGGAAACCTTCAGGGCCACGTTCGAACGCAGCTCGCGATCCAGGCGCTCGCTGATCTGGCGGCTGGTGACGAACTTGCCTTCCTTGCCACCCAGCGGACCATCGTTGATGCGGAACACCATGTGCAGCGTCGGCTCGTCCACGCTCACGCGCGGCAGCGCCTCGGGGTGATCCGGGTGCACGATCGTGTCGCCGATGGCGATGTCGGGCAGGCCTTCCACGCAGCACAGGTCGCCGGCCACCACTTCCTGGGCCTCGGTGCGGCCAAGGCCGGTGAACTGGCTCAGCTTGGTGATGCGGCCTCGATCCATCTTGCCGTTCTCGCGGCACATGCCCACGGCCATGCCGGGCTTCATCACGCCGCGGATCACGCGGCCGATGGCGATGCGGCCCACATAGCCGCTGTAGTCGAGATTGGTCACCAGGAACTGCAGCGGTCCGGTGGCATCGTTCGTGGGAGCGTCCACGCGATCGATGATCGCCTCGAACAGATCCTCCACGCCGGCGTCGCGCTTGTTGCGGTCGAAGCTGGCCCAGCCGTCGCGGCCGCTGGCGAACAGCACCGGGAAGTCCAGCGCCAGTTCATCGGCGCCGAGGTCGACCAGCAGGTCGAACACCTCGTTCACCACCTCGTCGGCGCGTGCATCCGGACGATCGCACTTGTTCACCACCACGATCGGCTTCAGGCCGATCTGCAGCGCCTTCTGCAGCACGAAGCGCGTCTGCGGCATCGGACCCTCGAGCGAATCCACCAGCAGCACGCAACCGTCGGCCATGCGCAGCACGCGCTCCACCTCGCCACCGAAGTCGGCGTGGCCCGGCGTGTCGATGATGTTCACGCGCATCATGGTGCCGGCCATGGGGCCCTTGCGCACCTCATAGGTGACCGCGCAGTTCTTGGCCAGGATGGTGATGCCGCGCTCGCGTTCGAGCGGGTTCGAGTCCATCACGCACTCGGCAACTGCCTCGTTGGCGCGGAAGGTTCCGGACTGTCGAAGCATGGCATCCACGAGGGTGGTCTTGCCGTGGTCGACGTGAGCGATGATGGCGACGTTTCGAAGTTGCATAAAGAGCCCCGCAGTGTATCGGGGCTTCGGCCTGATTCCGAACACCAAATGCGATCTTTATGCGAGTCCGTACAGGGGCAAAAGCTTGCCTTCGAGGTGCCGCATCAGCGGATCCGCCGAAAG
The DNA here is from genome assembly GCA_903867275.1 of uncultured bacterium. GTDB lineage: Bacteria > Planctomycetota > Phycisphaerae > Phycisphaerales > SM1A02 > SYAC01. The sequence continues at coordinate 4,511 of CAIPQY010000122.1, forward strand.
TGGCTGTCCTGTCACCTTGCGGCACAGGCCATCCAGCCGATATCGCCGGCCGTGGGCATGCACATTGGTGCGCAGCCACGCCAGCAACGGCGCAAAGTCGCCCCGCGCGAAGCCCTCTTCCAGGCCGGGAAGGTCGGTTCGGGCCTTCTCGAACAGCTGGGCCGCCAGCAGCGTGCCCAGCGTGTAGGTGGGGAAATAGCCGATGGCGCCCATGCTCCAGTGCACATCCTGCAGGCAGCCGCGGCGATCATCCGGCACCGTCAGGCCCAGATAGTCCTTGTACAGGCCGTTCCACACCCCAGGCAGATCGGCCACCTTCAGGTCGCCCTTGATCATGGCCCGCTCCAGCTGGAAGCGGATCATGACATGCATGTTGTAGGTGCCTTCGTCGGCCTCCACGCGGATGAAGCCGGGCTCCACCACGTTGGCGCCATCCACCAGATCCTGCAGGCTGAAGCCGTCGCAGGCATCGCCGAAGAACGCGGGCAACTGGGTCTGCGCCCAGGTCCAGAACGGACGGCTGCGGCCGACCTGGTTCTCCCACAGGCGGCTCTGACTCTCGTGCACGGACAGGCCGGCGGCCTCGCCCATGGGCAATCCGATGCGCGTGGCATCCAGCCCCTGCTCGTACATGCCGTGGCCGCACTCGTGCATGGTGCTACCCAGCGCATCCAGCACGCAGGTCTCGAGGTAGCGCGTGGTCATGCGCACATCGTTGCAATGACTTCCACCGCAGAACGGATGCGTGCTGCGATCCAGACGGCCGCGGCTGAAATCGAATCCGATGCGCTTGGCCGCGAAGCGAACGAAGCGCTCCTGATCGGCGATCGCCAACGCGTGCTCGTTGAAGGCATTCGAGGGCTTGCGTGGAGCGCCCTTGAGGCGATCAAGCAAGCCCTGCAGGCGGGTACGAAGCGGCTCGAACACGCGCTGCACATCCGCGGCGTTCAGGCCAGGCTCGTAGTGATCGCTCAGTGCGTCCCACGGCTCGCCGCCCTTCTCCCAGCCAAGACACTCGGCCTTCTGGCGGTTCAATTCCACCGTGCGCTCGAGCCAGGGCTTGAACTGCGAGAAGTCGCTCGCCTTGCGTGCGGCGGCCCACGCGTGCATCGCCTTGCTCGACAATTCGGCCAGTTCGCTCACCAAGGCCTCGGGAAGCTTGGTCGCCTTGTTCCAGTCGCGCTCGATCTCGCGCACATCCACGCGATCGGGGTGCTCTTCAGGGAGTGCCGCGCACTCGGACTTGGCGGCGGCGATCAGGTCGCCCATCTCGGTGCTGGTGAAGGCCTGATGCGACAGACGGGCCAGGTGCGAGAGCTGCGCAGATCGCAGTTCCACACCGCCCTCGGGCATCATGGTCTCCTGATCCCAACCAAGCACGGCGGCGCAGCTCTCGATGAGCTTCACCTCGCGCGCCTTGGCCGCCATGGCGGCGTAGGCCTTGCCCGAAACGGATGTCGCCGCAGGAGTCTGCGCGACCGTCACTTGGCACCCTGCGTCTGGGCCATGGCGGGCTGCAGCTTCAGATCCTCTTCGAGGTACTTCAGCACTTCGGCGCGGCTGCCGTCGGAGCGGTTGCGGGCGTGATCCACGCCGTTCCAGCCGCGGGCATCCTTGGCATTCACGTCAGCCTTGGCCGCCTGCAGCGTCTGCACCTTGTCCAGCTTGCCATTGGCGCAGGCGATCAGCCAGGGCGTCATGCCCTGACGGTTCTTCGATTCCAGCGCGGCGCCTGCGGCGATGAGCGCCTGCAGACTCTCCACCTTGCCGTTGCGTGCCGCGCGCATCAGCGCGGTGTCGCCGGTCAGGTTGTCGGCCGCGGTCAGGTCGGCCTTCTTCTCGATGAGCAGCGTCACCGACTTCGGGTCGCCGATGCCGGCTGCCCACAGGAGCGGCGTGAGGCCGTTCTTGTCGGTCACATTCACCGTGGCGCCGGCGTCGATCAGAAGCGCGACCGTTTCAGGCGTTCCCAGCGCGGCGGCCCACATCAAGGGCGTGCCGTCCAGACGATCCTTCGCGTTCACGTCGCTCTTGGCGGCCAGCAGCATCTTCACGGCGTCGGCCTTGCCGCTCTCGGCGGCGATGCACAGCGGGGTCTTGCCGGCGCGATCCTTCACGTTCACGTCGGCGCCCTTCTCGAGCAGCAGCGGAATGATCTCCACCTTGCCCTCCTTGGCGGCCCAGTGCAGGGCCGTGCGGCCGCCGGCGCTGTCAGGCGCGTTCACGTTCACGCCACTCTCGGCGAGTTCCTTCTTCAGCTTCTCCACGTCGCCGCTGCGGGCAGCCGTCACCAGTGCGCTGGCTGCGCGCTCGGCGGGGTTGGGGCCCTGGGGCGCGCGGGGATCGCCCGACGCATTGACCGGGCGGCGAATCAGGCAGGACATCGACGGCACCTTCGGGTGATCGGTGCTGAAGGTGAGCTTGATGGTCTTGCCGGTGGAATCCCACAGCTTCCAGTCGACATGCACCACGTGTTCAACCTTCGCGTCGGTGCCGACATCCGGCACGATGGGCGGCACCACCGAGGTGATCTTGAACGGCGTGTTGTCCACGCTCTTGAGCGTGATGGTGCCGTCGCTGGTCTTGCCCTCGCCGGGCGCTTCAAGCAGATCCGGGGTCAGGGTGACGTACGCGGGCACCTTGCCCTGCACGGTCAGCATCACCGGCGCGTGGCCGTCGATCTGGAAGGTGACGCGCTTGCTCAGCGGAACGCCGGGCTTCGGGCCGGGCTTCAGGCTGATCTCCACCTCGGCGGTGGCGCCGGGAGCGATGGGCTCCTTGGGCACGCCGGCGGTGGTGCAGCCGCAGCTGGTGATGGCCTTCGAAACGGTGATCGGCTTGTCGCTGATGTTCGTGATCTTCACCTTGCCGCTCTTGGCGGTGTCCACCACCATCTCGCCAAGGTCGAGCACTTCGGGCTCAAGCTTGACCACCGGGGTGGTGTCGACCGGAGCCTGCACGCCGCCGCCGGTTGGGGTGCCAACGCCGTCGTTGCCGCCACTCGCGATGGGTGCCGAGGTTTCGGAAACCTGCGCCTTGATCCGCTCCTGGCGATC
>CAIPQY010000123.1 GCA_903867275.1 uncultured bacterium
CCACACGATCGGATTCCGCTGCGCCAATGCAAGTGATTTGTGTGTTCTGGCGCTTCCGCACGCGCGGAATTCACGCCACAAATCGCTTGACAGGGGTTTCGGCGCATTCGAGGGGCCACTGAAGACGGTCCACGAGATTTCCTGCAGAATGCGCCCCATGCCCTGCGCGCCACGGTTCTTGCGTGATTGCCTGCCCGCGCTGCTTGCGCTGGCGAGCGCGCTGATCGCCGCGTGTTCCGAGCGACCCCACCGCTTCGACTGCTACCCGCAGCCCATGTCCACGCGCGCGCTCGCGCAGGCGGGCCTGAAGAGCGACCCCAACGCGTGGGCATGCATCGACAAGGCACACGATGCCTATCTGGAGCAGTGGCAGCAGATCATGGCCGACGATGCCGCACGACTCAGCGATCGCATCCGCGTGATCTCCGATCCGTTCCAGGGTGGTGACCGCAACGGTTGGCTGAACGATCTGCAGACGGTGCAGGGCTTCGAGCGCAGCCACGCCACCATCCTGAACCGCATGGAGGCACTGGACACCTCGCTGATCAGCGCGTGGACCGACTGCCTGGGCCCAGATTGGTCCGCGCGCATGGAGACGCTGCGCATCGACCGGTCCATCGAGCGGTGGCGCGGCGTGGCCGAGGCAAACGGTCCCTCCATGCTGGATCTGCGCCTGATCGTGCCCAGCCTGGATCTGAGCAGCGCGCAGCAACAGCAGCTGCGCGAGGCCCTGCACGACTACGCACGACGCCTGGAGCCCATGGCACGCAAGTTGGCCGAAGCTCGACTGCGTGCACCCGCGCAGACGATTCGCCTGCGTGACGCCGCGTTGGAACGCGGCGAAAAGCCCAACGAAGGCGCGATCGGCGAGCAGGTGCAGAAGAGCGTGCGCAAGGCCCACGACGCGATCATCTCGCTGGACCTGTCCACCATCGAGTTGCTGCGCGGCGCGCTGCCGGAGCCCTCACTCGATCGCCTGCGCGACGCAGTGGTGGACGCCGCCGATCGCAAGCGCCCCCGCTACGGCGAGGAGATGCTGGCGCCGGTGGCCGCCGAACTGCCCACCGTCGATGCACCCACGCGCAAGCTGATCCGCGACGCCATTCTGGCCCACGCCACCGCCGATCAGGTGCTGCGCGAGCAGATCGCCGAAGTGGCGCTGCGCGACCCGGAGGACCCCAAGCTGAAGGAGCTGCGGAAGCAGCGCGCACAGATCCTGAAGGCGCTGAACGAACGCGTGGTGTCTGCACTGCCGGAAGCCATGCGCGGGGCCATGAAGAGCATTCGCGGCGAGAATGTGGAGTCGCTGCGCCGCACCCTGGACACCATCCTGGATCCCGCCGTGGCCAGCCGCTTCGAACAGGAACTGCCAGAACCCGAGCCCACCGCACCAGTGCAGCGCCTGCCGGTTCGCAATGGTGGCGATGTGCTGGGTCAGCTGCTTCCCAGCGACTTCGCCGCGTGGGCGGAGATCCGCATCCCCACGCTGGCCGAGGGCAACCCCGACCGCATCAAGCCCATGCGCCTGCTGGTGAGCGATGCACAGGAGCGCTGGAACGCCGAGTGGAAGACCTCGCTCGAGC